>NZ_JBLZFX010000096.1:0-14543 GCF_050753345.1 Alkalinema pantanalense CENA528
GGGTTTTTGTCGGGGTTGTTTGGGGTGGGTGGCGGTGCGATTATGGTACCGTTGCAGATGTTGTTTTTGGGGGAGCCGATTAAGTCAGCGGTACGCACCAGTTTAGGCGCGATCGTGTTGATTGCAATGAGTGGGTTGGTGAGTCATACGCTGAATGGGAATGTGTTGTGGCAGCCGGGGATTGCGATCGCGTTGGGGGGGATGTTGGGGGCGCAGTTGGGGACGCGATGGCTGAATCGGTTGTCATCGAAAATGGTCGATCGAATGTTTCGAGGATTGCTGGTGGTGTTGTCGATTTATATGGTTTGGAAGGGGTGTAGTAGTCGTTGAGATCGGAAATCCCCCTACCCCCCTTAAAACCCCTTACCTCCCTTCATAAAAGGGGGAACAAGAAAGAACATCTTCAAAGCCTTCTTGTAAAGCCTTCTTGTGTAGCTCTGCTTCCCGCAGGGTAGGGGGATCTGTCACTCCTCGGGAAAACCGATCGCTGCACCTACTCCAAAGCCCGATCGCGCTCCATTAGACTCACGTATTGCCAATCTGAACCCGGCACAGGCATCGGTGGACTCCAACGCACTCTGTCGGAAAATCGCAAAACATGTAACTGATTAATCGCGGATTGCACTTCCTCACGAGTGCCAAATAAATAAAAGCGAAACGGCCTGCGCTCCGCATCGGTTACACGATCGGAATCACCAAAACTAATAAACATGGGATTTCTCCTGATTGTAGAGATGGGAAGAAACCCCAAAAATTAAGACCACCCTTTTGCGCAGGACAAGTAGGGTGGCCCGATCGAATGTTACAATCCGTGTCAGACCGCCTTGCTGGTCAGCTCAGCTTGGGGGTTTAGCTACCCTTTGTTGGGTCCAATCAACGCTGGGTAGCGCCTTAATTTTCGGGAAACAAGCTGATTTCCAATCGGGACTTCAAAACAACTTCAAAACACGGTTGTATTCAGCTATGAGAAGCAACAGTACTAAGAAACCAACAAACCTGTCAACCGTACTGAGACACTTCGCAACAATGGCGATCGGCAACATTAAAAACCCGATCGTGAATACATATCCAATCAACTCGTGATTGCGACACGGAACGATCCCCCTAAATCCCCCTTTAAAAGGGGGAATTTGAAAGAATTATCAGATTTCACCACAATTCCATCAATTTCCTCGCTATTTCCGGTTCCCCCTTTATCAAGGGGGGTTAGGGGGGATCAAATCCCTCGCATTAACCAATCAATTCGATATCAACCCCTCAAGCACCCTGCCAAGTCCCATGGAAACTCGGCGGAATCACCTCCGGCAACCCCAACCGACAGACCGGCCCCTCCGCCAACCCATCGGCCCCGTACACCCGCACCTCACTACAGCCCCGATCGCCATCAAACACCACCGTCAAAATCCAACCCCGCCCCGGCTCTTCCAAATCCGGCGCATAGATCGGCTCCGTCGGATAGCAATTCGCCCCACAATCCGCGATCGTTAGCTCCCCCGTCTCCCCAACCCGCGCGATCGCCCCAAACAACTCACCCATCGTCTCGTCCACCCCCGATCGATGCGTATTCACAAACGTTTCCCCCCAGGGCTGCCCCACGCATTGCGGAGCCACCACCGGAAACTCACACTGCCGATCGACCAGCGGAAACGCCTCTAACACCCGCGATCGGGCCACATCCAACCGCAACCGCCACAACCGCGCCCCCGCCACCGTTTGCACCCGCCCCGTCGCCACCTCCCGCAGAAACTCATTCGTCGCAAAATCTTCATAGCGCACCACATCCAACATCACCGTCCCATCCGCCAACTCCGCCCCATTGCCAAAATGCCACTGGAACCAAGGCTCCACCGCCCAGCGCGCCACCAAACTCAACGACTCGCGATCGCAGACCAGAATTTCCGTCCCCCGCTGCGGCTGCCACTGCATCCCCTCCGAAAACGTCTTCAGCTTCAGCAACACTGGCGGCAAATTCAACTGCACTGGCGGAATGCAAAAAATCAAATAACGCCCTGCTAGAACAAAATCATGGATTAACGGAATTCCCGATAACTTCACCTGCCCCCGCTGCCGCACCTGGCCCGATCTATCGCTGCGGTAAAGATACAAAACCGTCTCCCGTCCAAAGGCCACCCCAAAATTAAAAATCTCCCCCGTCCGTCCATCCCGTTTCGGGTGTGCCGAATAACTCGTCTGCGCAGGCAACCCGCCCAACGGATCCAGCCCCCGTGTCTCCAACGTCTGCAAATCCAACCCATGGGGCAAGCCCCCCTCCCACAGCGCCAACAGCCGATCGTCCAGCGCCAACACCGATGTATTCGCCGCATTCTTCAGCGATCGCCAACGCTGCACCCAACTGTCCGCCCCGTGGCTGCCATACCCGCCATAGAGGAACCTGCCCGCCTCTTCCTCCGCCAAATAGCCCGCCGTTTCTACATAGCGATAGGTCGCCGTCACCCCCGCCGCCGCAAACTGCACCGCCAGGATCGCCCCATCCCCATCAAACCAATGGCCCACCCGTCGATGACCTCCGGTCGATCGAAGACCCTCGCCCCGCTCCAGCCGCCCCGGCCCATTGCGATACAACGTCCCCCGCAATCCCGGCGGCACCTGCCCCGCCAGCAGCGGCAACCCCTGCGACCCAAATCCCTGGGCCGTATGCAGCACCGCCTGTGACCAAGCCTTTAATCCAGCTTGACTTGCTCCAGCTTGACTTGCTCCAGCGTTCAGCACCATAGGACTCGATCGGAAACAATTAGGACACCGTGGCTAACGCATCTCCCCACCAACAGGGAAACCCAGGCTCGCCATTGCTACCCTAGCAGAAAACTTTGATCCGCCCAGATCCGTCCCAAGTCCTGTCCATGACCTTGCCCCTGCACTTCCGATCGCCCCTCTCGATAAGCAATCATGCCTAACCATAGTGCCTAACCTAGATAGGTCTGGTACAATGCCGAATGTCGTTTTAGATAAATCGAACGTTGAGCCAGTCGATTGATCTACCTAAGGTAGACGAATTTTTACAAGAGCTAGCAACCATTCAGCAGACAGGCTCGAAACGGGTTGCTATGTTGGGGTCGCGTCATGTACCAATTACGCATCAAAAGCTGATTGAACTCATGACCTTTGCACTGGTGTCTGAAGGGAACCGAGTCATCACTTCGGGGTCAACGGGCACCAACTTCGCCGCAATCCGGGGCGCACTCCGAGCTGATCCATCTCTATTGACCGTGATTTTGCCCCAGAGCCTCGATCGCCAGCCCACGGAATCCCGCGAGCAGCTTGAGAGTGTTATGAACTTGGTGGAACATCCCGAAAACAACGATTTGTCCTTGGGTGAAGCCAGCGCCCTGTGTAACCAAGAGATTATCTCGCGGTGCCAGCAGTTGATTTGTTTTGCCTTCCATGACAGCCGCACCCTGCTGCAAACCTGCAAGGAAGCCGAAGAACAACGCAAGGTCGTCACAATCTTTTATTTTGACTAAAAAATTCTGGCGAAACCCGTTAACGATCCACGATCGCTAATTTATTCAGTCGCTAATTTATTCAGTCGCTGATTTACTCAGGCAGAACGATTCTGACTGCGTTACTTAATTGTGCGGCTTGGGGATTGTTGGATTAGAGTGGTTTTTTGATGGCATAATCCTTGTCTGACAAGGCTAGGCAACACTAGGCAACACTAGGCAAGATCATGTTTCTTTCTCAATTACCGATACAAACGGTGCTGCTAGGGGCGATCGCCACAGCAGCCTTTTTAGTGTATTTGCCCTTCATGGCAGTGGGCTATGCAAGGGCTAAAGGGGGCTACGACACCTCGGCTCCCCGCGCCATGTTTGACCAGCTACCGGACTGGGGCAAACGGGCCACCTGGGCGCACCAAAATGCCTGGGAAGCCTTCGCCATTTTCACGGCAGCGGCATTGATGGCCTGTGTGGCTGGGGTGGACTCCGACAGTGCTCGTTGGGCCGTGGTGCTGCATTTGAGCGCGCGCACCCTATTTCCCGTGTTCTATATTTTCAACATCCCACCCCTACGATCGTTAATGTTTGGGGTCGGGTCTTTGGCTAGCTATAGCCTGATGTATTTAAGTATTCTTCAGAGCTTATCGAAGTAACCTCAGTTTGGGTCATCATTTGTGTACCAGACTGGTGACTCAATCCAGTTGATTCCAGGACAAGCACGTCCCATTTGCAAAGATTAAGGTAACGATTAGACCTATGGCTGGAACCTATTCATTTGATATCGTGAGCGATTTCGATCGGCAGGAATTAGTCAATACCGTCGATCAAGTTACCCGTGAAGTGAACAGTCGCTACGACCTGAAGGATACCAACACTACGCTGGAACTGGGCGAAAAAGCGATCGTCATCAACACTGCCAGCGAAATGACCCTGCAAGCGGTCACGGATATCCTGGCGCAAAAGGCATCGAAGCGGGAACTCTCACTGAAAATCTTCGACTACGGCAAAATCGAAACTGCCAGCGGTAACCGAATTCGCCAGGAAATCACCCTGAAAAAAGGCATCAGCCAAGAAATCGGTAAGCAGATTACCAAACTGATCCGGGATGAGTTTAAAAAAGTTCAAGGCTCCATCCAAGGGGATGCGGTGCGGGTCTCTGCCAAGTCCAAGGATGAGCTACAAGCCGTCATCCAACGCATGAAGCAGGAAGAATTCCCCGTCGCCCTGCAATTCAACAACTTCCGTTAACTGAACTTAAGTTGGATGAATTCGTGGTGTGCCTTGATCGTCGGGGCTGCTGTGCAGCAAAGATCGGGGAACTTCTCCCCGCGCCCCTGCAATTTCAGGGGACTCTACTCCCCCGACACCCCCCAAAAGTGAATTCTGCGTCCCAGTACAGGGGATTTGTGAGGGGCAATTTTGTTTGTAAAACTCACTTTAACTGAACCTACTCTATTCAAATCCCCCCTGTGACATTCCCCCCTTTTGTAGCAGTTTTGCTTCCCGTAGGGTAGGGGGGCCAGGGGGGATCAAATTTAGCGCATCCATGAACAAACAGGTTTAACAAGACTGGTTTAAACCCGCCGATCGATCGCTAGAAACTACACCGCAACCTTTGCAGCATCCAACGCTTCCACCAAGCTGCGTACAGCCGCAACCATAGCGATTTCGCTGTTGAGTTGGTTGATGGCAGAACCCACGCCCACACCCGCTGCGCCCGCCGCCACAGCCATGGGAGCCGTCACGCTAGAAATCCCCGATGCACAGAGCACAGGCACGTTGACCGCATTGGAAATTTCGTAGGCCGCTGCCAACGTAGGAGCCGCTTTTTCGATCAAGCCCAACACGCCAGCGCTGTGGGGGGCTGCACTGGTGCCGCCTTCGGTTTGGATGATGTCTGCACCCGCTTCCACCAACGCCTCTGCCAACGCCACTTGCTCATCCAAGGGCAGCACGTGGGGCACGGTGACGGAAAGGGTTACGGTCGGCAACAACGCGCGGGTTTGTTGCGTCAGCGCCAGCACTTCCGCTGCACCAAACACGCGACCTTGGGCATAGAAGCTATCAAAGTTCCCAATTTCGATCAGGTCAGCGCCAGCCGCCACGGCCATTACAAACTGTTCCGGCTCCACCGCAGAGACGCACACCGGCAGGTGGGTGAGTTCCTTGACCATGCGGATCAGGTCAGCATCGGCTGCAATGTCCACAAAGGTTGCGCCGCCCAGTTCTGCCGCCTTCACCACCGCTGCCACATTGGCCCGATCGAAGTTTTGCAGGCCACTGATTACTTTCAGCGCACGCTTTTGTTCAAATGCACTCTGGAGCGTAGGAAGAATGGTCATAGTTCTTTCTGGTTCAGAAAATGAGTTTCATTTATTTTAAAGGATCAGGGAGTTTCAGGCATCAGGGGGACTGGACTTGTCCCACAGGAAGCGATCGAATTGCGGCCTAGCGGAATCCCTCCGTCTTCCCTTGGGTTAACGATCGGGCTTAATGCCAATCAAAAGAGCCAGTTCTAACCATTTCCAATAGCAATCCACATCGATAAACCCAATTTCCCGCAGCCATTGCAATTGTGTTCCCATATCCAATAACTGATTCGATGGATCATCGTTTTCCGGCAAAATATTGAGTCTTTCTAAAAATTGATGGTGTACCCGTTGAGAAGGGGATGCTACGTGTTCCAGGTTACAGAAAATGCCACCCGGTTTGAGTTGGCTAAAAATTTCCTGATAGAGCGATCGCTTACGATCGTGGCTCAAGTGGTGAATGGCGAAACTGGACACGATCGCGTCAAACTGACCACAGTCGGGCAAAGGCTGATCCAAATTATGCTGAACCACCGTGACGGTCGGATCATCGGCAAAGCGATCGCGCACCGCCGCCAGCATGGTGGGCGAGAAATCGAGGGCAGTGGCGGTACTGACCGATCGGGTGGCTTTGACCAAGGCGAGTAGGCGGCCATTACCCGTCCCCAAATCCAGCACGCGATCGAGGTGGGGCGGCAGATGTTCCAGCAGAGTGGCTTCGCCGTCTTTGCGGTGGGGAATCGTGTCTGCCCGTTCCAAGTAGCTGAGGGCATGACTGGCCTGATCCCAGAGGTTCATAGGGACTCCAAGGAGAAGTAACATGTTACATATACTACAAGACGTTGAGACGAATTGCACGATCGGTTAGTATTTGCCGTCGATCCCAGGAGTGGATGGGTCAGTAGAAGGATCCTATTTTTACGCCGAGGAAATATATAGACTAAAAGATACACACTATTGAGAAAGAATACTGATAACTTTTTAAGAAAACTCCCTTACACTAGTCTAAGAGGAGTTATGGGAGTAAGAAGTAATTTTTTTAAATAGAAAACTATATCAATAGACTTATAGTTAGAATTTAGTCATGATATCCCAACCATTGGGGGTATTCGTGGCTCTAATCCGGTGAATCCGATCCAGTGAATCCGATCGGGTGAAAACGGCTTGGTCAACTAGCCGGGTCAAATCAATGAGCGATTTGGGCAGAGGCGAGCTGTATGTTCCCTGTTTTTCTGTGATGGCCTCAGCGGGGTCATGAATTGTCAGAAATGGATGACTGAGAAAAAAGTACGGTATTGGAGTTGAGTGATGGAAAAGTTCTTTTGCGCAGAGGCGTCGCGGTGTGCCCAGGAAGACCCGATCGGGACAGCCTCTCCGGTGCAGACCTATGTTTTAGTGGAATGTCCGCAACCTTGGGCTGCCAGTGCGATCGACAGTCGGGCGATACCAGAAGCATTGCGTCGGGTCATGCAGGATATTCAATCTCAGAATCCCATGAAGCAATCGATCTCCCAACGGGAGAATCAATTTTCTGGGCAACCGAATCATCAACTATCAATTCAACGACATTATTTTAAAACCGTTAAATTTCTACTCATTCATCGCAACACAACCCAGACAACGGGATGCCAAACGGTCTTAATTTACCACCAAAAGGCTGGGGCGTTTTGTAATGGCTACGATCGCTATGAATTTTCTGTCCAAGGTCTGGAGCAAGCGGCGCAGGTGATCCAGCAGTTTTTCTGCCAGCCGCCAGCGCCTACCAGAACGCGCGATCGGGTGGAGGATTTGCTAATTTGTACCCATGGTAGCCATGACCAATGCTGTGCTCGCTATGGCAATCCTTTTTATGCCCAAGCGTGTAAAGTAGTCAGTTCTCTAGCTGAATCCGATCGAACTATCCAAGTTTGGCGCAGTAGCCATTTTGGGGGACATCGGTTCGCACCGACGGCGATTACATTTCCGGATGGTCGTTACTATGCTCGTCTTGATCCCTTTTCCCTGAAATCGATTTTGACCCGATCGGGCCATATTCAACTGCTGTCTCAAATCTATCGAGGCTGGGGGATTTTGCCACCGGAGTTACAGGTGATGGAACGAAGCCTTTGGATGCAACTGGGTTGGGATTGGGCTGGGGTTGCGATCGCCCACCATATTTTGGAGCACCAACCAGACCAGCAAAGTTTGAAGGTGGTTCTGCAATATTTGGAAGCGGGTAGCCTGCACCATTGCTATGGGCAATTGGTGGCGGATCCCGATCGTAGTCTTGACCTCAAACCATCCTGCCATGCGGTTCAAGCTTCCTTTTATCCCAAATATAAATTAGAAAAACTTCACTTCCAGTCCGATACTTTTGTATCTATGGGGAAAGTTGGAAATCATTCGCTTTAGTGTACGTTTCAGTTGATTTTTCTGTTATTTAGGTGTGCATCTATGCAGTTTCAATTTGGGATTGAACATGAAGTTGCTTTCGTTCGATCGAATGGGGAATTTGCTGACTTTACCAATACAACCTACGGCGAGTTTGCAAAAATCGTGGAACAACTTCCGGAATATCAAGCGGATGCTGAACAGTTACGGATGGGAGATGCCGGAATTCGCCGTAAACGCTGGTACATTGAGGGAATTGAACGATTTGATCCGTTGGGCAATTTAGTGAACTGTGTCCCCAAGGGTATTGAAATTCGCACCACGATTCATGCTTCGATCGCGGATACGATCGCGGAATTAACCACAAGTTTCCAGCATCTGCAACGGGTGGCTCAGGAGTTTGACTTTACGCCGACTTTGACAAGCTTCAATCCTAACCAAACGCAGTTTATTCCCGATCCACCGCTGAATGGGTATGAACAACAGCGTTTGAACAGTTCACCGGAAGATCGCACAGAGCATTTACCGATGGTGACCTACGGGCCGGATTTAAATCTGTCGGTGGTGGGTGCGAGTATGGCCGATCTGGTTGACTGGGGGCGGAAGTTAACCTACTACAGCCCTTATATTTTGCCGTTTAGCTACGGTCGATCGATCTACCAAGGTCAACCCTGGTCGGGGCAGTCTGTTCGCACGTTCTATCGCACCGGAGCGAGGCCAGCGGCTTTGGTATTTGTGGCAAGCCCGCAGGATGTGATTCTATCTGATCCATCGTTAACGAAGGTGGCCCAAATTCCAGCGGAGGTGGGACGAATTGAGTTTAAGGCATTTGACAGTTGCGAGTTGCCTCGCTACGGAAGTTTGTTGGCACTGTTAAAAGGGCTGATTCTCGATCGAACGTTACCGGGACGGGCTACGGTTCCCGATCGCAAACTCCATCAGCGATCGGCCCAGTATGGATTTGATGATCCTGACATTGCAACGATTGCCCAAACCGTGTTGACAACGGTGAATCAAGTTTTGGAACAAGATAGCGATCGGGTTTATTTAGATCCGCTATCCGTGGCCCGTCACACCCCTGAGCCGATCGGTCATCTGCCTTCCACTGCCGAAGCCGACTGTTGAAGTCACTGGGGCTGCATGCGAGGTTACTGACAGCCACTGTTATGCTTTTGCATGACTCTAGCGTAGGGGTGGGAGTATTCTGGTGATTGCTGCTGATGTTTTTGGACGTAGGTGATCTATGCCGGACTGGTTGTCGCAATCTGCCGATCGCATTACCGATCGTATTACCGATCGTACCCTGCCCCAATTTGTCCCAAGTGCTTCTCGTATGGCGCAAATTCAAGACCCGATTATTCCGATCGTGGGAGAACTGATCCGCCAGCATCCGGGAACCATTTCCCTGGGGCAGGGGGTGGTGAACTATCCGCCGCCGCCCGAGGCATTGGAGCAGGTGGCGCAGCAGTTTGGCAATCCGGCGATGCATCTCTACAATGCCGTGGAGGGATTACCGCAGCTACGATCGGCGATCGCGCAAAAATTAGCCGTTGACAATCACATTTACCTCAGTGATGCCCAAGCCGTTGTCGTGACAGCGGGGAGCAATATGGCGTTTATGAATGCCCTATTGGCGATTACGCAACCGGGGGATGAAATTATTCTATTAACGCCCTATTATTTCAACCATGAAATGGCGATCGGCATGGCGGGATGTCAGGCAGTGCTGGTGCCGACGGATGCGAACTATCAGCCGCAGGTGGATTGGATTCGAGCTGCTGTGACCGATCGAACACGGGCGATCGTGACGATTTCGCCGAATAATCCGACGGGGGCGGTGTATCCCCGCGCCACTTTACAGGCAATTAATCAACTATGTCGGGACAGTGGCATTTACCACATTAGTGATGAAGCCTATGACTACTTTACCTATGGTGTGGAGCACGTTTCTCCAGCTTCGTTAGAGCACAGTACTGACCATACAATTTCGTTGTTTAGTTTATCGAAAGCCTATGGGTTTGCGGGTTGGCGCATTGGCTATATGGTGATTCCCGTAGCGTTGCTGTCAGCGGTGCGCAAGATTCAGGATACGATTTTGATTTGTCCGCCGTTGGCGTCGCAGTATGCGGCGATCGGGGCGTTGCAGGTGGGCCGATCGTACTGTGAGGAAAGGTTCCAGGCGATTCAGCAAACGCGGGAAATTGTGCTGAATGAATTGGCGAAAATTGCCTACTTTTGCACGGTACCGACTGCGGAGGGGGCGTTTTACTTTTTCCTGCGGTTGGCGACAGATTTGGATGGGATGGCGATCGTAGAACGGTTGGTGCAGGAGTTTGGGGTGGCGGCGATTCCGGGGAATACCTTTGGGATGACAGAGGGTTGTTATTTGCGGGTTGCCTATGGGGCGTTGGCTCCAGAAACGGCGGCGGAAGGGATCGGGCGGTTAGTCAAAGGCTTGGCTACGATCGTGGACGGTTTAAACATGCCCTGAAGTCAGACGTTCTGTTCCTTAGTTCTAGCGCAACGGTGCGTAGGACAGGGACTAGGGACATCGGATCTGTAGCATTAATCAATCAATTTGGTCTTAATCTGTATTTTGGTTGAAGCGTAGTTGGAGATATACCAAGATCAGCGCGATCGCTAACAGCAATGTCGAAGCAGCCGCAGCCAACCCAAAATCAAATTGCGCAAACGCCTGTTCGTAGATGTAATACACCAGCACATTCGTAGAATTGACTGGCCCGCCCCCCGTCATCACATAAACCTGTTCAAAACTACGCAGGGTAAAAATCGCAGTTGTGATTGTCGTAAACACAAACGTGGGTCTTAACCCCGGTAATGTGATATGCCAAAACTGCTGCCAATCATTGGCCCCATCTAGCTCCGCTGCCTCATAGCGACTGCTGGGAATGGTTTGCAGCCCTGCTAGAAAAACCACCATATTGAAGCCCAGCTGCTTCCAAATACTGACCAAAATCAGCACAGGCATGGCCCAAGTCGGACTCGCCAGCCAGCCGATCGGGGCAATCCCCAGGAAACCCAGCAGCCCATTGATCGGGCCATCCGTCTGAAACAGCCACCGAAACCCCAACCCCGCCGCCACGATCGACGTAATCGACGGAATAAAATAAGCCGTGCGTAACACCCCCTGCAACGGCGATCGATCGAGCCAGACCGCCAATCCCAACGGCAACCCCACACTAGGAATCACTGTCGCCCCCGTAAAATACAGCGTATTGCCCAGCACTTGCCAAAAATCCGAACTGGCCAGTAATCGCAGATAGTTACGCCCACCCACCCCATACACCCCTGCCCGCGTAAAACTCCCCTGGGTAAAACTGAGATACACCAAATACCCGATCGGATACAACACAAACACCCCCAACAGCAGCAGCGCCGGAGCCAAAAATAAAGCCGCCGCGATCGTCTCATTATCCAGAATCGCCCCTAAACGCTGGGAAAAGACAGAAGGGGGCGACGGAGGACAAGCCACTGAACGATCGGAGACTGCGCCATCGGGCAATGGGCGATCGGGCAATGGACTGGGGAATCTGCGTCTACTGGACATTGATAACGCAACCTCGCAACTGCCGTGTATTCTATAAAGAAATTTGTTGGATGTGGGAAAAGTGGTGTGATGAGCTTTAACGGTTGGGACATTACCCGGAGTTGGGGGCGATCGCTCCCACTTTGGCTCATCCTGGGTGCAGGCATCAGCATCCCCGTAGTGCAACCCGTCCAAGCCGTCAAACCCACCCTCCAACCCCCTCCACCCCTCCCCTCCTCCACCCCCTCCCCTCCCACCACCAGCACATCCTTTACCCAGCAACTGCTCGGTCGTTGGCAAGGTCGGCCCCAGGGCACCGCTGCGGACATCTGGCTCGATTTCCAGCCTGCGGGCAAATTATCCATGGTGAGCGCAGTGCAAGGCCAGTTCACGGGCACGGTGCTCAATTACAGGGTCGATGAAACCACGACGCCCATTCAGCTCGATGTCTCTAAACCAGAAACCGCCAAGCCTGGGCTTTTGGGCCTTGCAGAACTCCAACCCCCCGCGTCCTTATCCAGTGCCCCCAGCCTGCGTTGGCAGTTAGCACCCACTCGCCCGCGCCAGTTGGGTGCCCAGGCCCATCAATTTACTAAAGTTGAATTGACTCAAGTTGTCGGGGATGGCGCTGCGATCGCCCCGATCGCCCCAGATTTGGAAGGAGTGGCCCATTTACGCAAACTGACGATCGAGGCACTGTTCCATCTATTGCAGCCGGAAAAGGTGTTGCAACCGGAAAAGGTCGCCTTGGAAATGTCGGCATTGCAATTACCCGCAGAAACGCCCAGTTATCGCTACCAGATCCAACCTTCGCAATACCATCGCCAGCAATGGCGCATCACTGCAACAGCCAAACGATCGGGCCTCAAGAGTTTCACCGCCGGAATTTTTGCCATTCAAGTCAATCAAGAACCTCGCTGGCTCGCCGGGATTTGCCAAAGCTATCGCGCTTCCCAGATTGCCCCTGCCATGCCAACCATTACGAAGAAAGAAGACTTTCAATGTCCCCCCGGCTCGGTCAAAATTTAACCCACGGGTTCCTTCAAATTGCCCTTCCCCCGCAACGATCACCCACATCCCTTGTCAGCTAGCGATCGCAGTGCCCCTCGTTTACAATTCTGCAAGTTGGGGCAAACTAAAACTGTATCCGTGCAAATTTATCCTGTCAGGGCGATCGTCATCTAGCGCCATGAACCCACGTCCTCAACCCAAGCCCAAACCGCAGTCTTCCCCTGGGTTTCAGCAATATTTTGCCCAGGTCGGCTTTGCACTTCTGGCCAGTTTGCCGATCCTATTGCGCAATCCTAAGGTCATCTCCCGTATTTTGGGGTTGTTTGGCGTGGCAGGGTTAGCCATGAAAGGCTGCCAAATGTTTATGCAAGTGGATAAAAAATTAATTGGTTTGTGGCGGATAGAATCGTCAATCGAGCGGGAGACTGGAGAAATCTTTTTCCAGCCAGACCAGAAGGCGATTTGGATTCGATCGGACCCTGGAAACACCAACCGCCCCCTGGGATATGTAGTGCCCTACAGCGTGGATACCTCCAAAATTCCCATGGAACTGAAGATGCAGTTCAAAAACCCGGTTTCCAGCAGTCAAAACCTCAACATTCTCTTTACGCTCACTCCCGATGGCAATCAACTCATTGGCACCTTGGGCGATCAGATAAAAACCTCCGGGGAAGTCAACGCATTAGTTTTGCAAAAAGTCCCCCAAGTCAAAACCCTACCCACCTACATCAGAATTGTACTACCGGGAGTCGATGCACAATCCCAACGGGACTACACAGGACGGAACTTGATGATTCGGATTGGCCAGTTAGTTGAATCAGAAATGACAACCTCTGGACGATATATCGAAAATCCCAAAATGCAGAAGTATGGAATTCGATCGCGGTTTCGATCGGAGAGTCATTCCATCGGAGTCGCATCCATTTCCGTCGATGGCCGTAAGGTCACCTTTGTCGCCCAAGGCAATGCCCCAGGCTTGAAAAGTTACGCCGGAACGACCTTTATCAATGCCCAGGGCCAAAGTGATAGTGTGTTTTGTGAAACCAGCCAGCCTAGCAATCAGCCACCCTACATTGCAGGATTTCCGATCGAATCCGTAGAAGCTTTTAATTGCCCAGCAGGCAGCGTTAAGTTTTAGCAGCGACTAGGTCGATCACTAGACGGAACCATTACCCGTGAACTTAATTCGGTAGCAGATGTCCCAATTGCGAATCAACAGCACTCACAAAGGCTGAATCTTGTAAGGCAGAACTAGAAATTCGTTGCGCTGCGATCGCAGCATTGATCACATCTTTTGCGGTCAGAGATCCGCCTGAATACGCATTCGACAGTGCTGCATAGCTCGGAATGCCCTGATCTTTCAGTAAACCTTGATAGGCCAAAGAAGCAACATCTGCTGGATTCAGTTGGCCGTTAGACATGGAAGAACTCGGCACATTGAGCATACCAAGTTGGTAGTCAACTCGAGTTTGGGCTTGTACAGGCACGATCGCAAATGCAGTTAATGCAATAACTGCCAAACCAGACGTTAGAAAACTAGAAGTAGAAATACGAAGCATAATCTTGATCTCCTAGAGAAAAATCACTAAATGAGTAAAAATCAGAGCAGTGAGTAGATAGAGAATGAAATGATCTAAATGAAAGCTAGATAGTCAGTAGCACTTAGATTCCATGAACGAACTATCAATCTGTTTTAAGAATACAAAGCTAAAGTGAACGTGGATTGATGGGAAAATGAGAAAATTTTCAGGATTGATATTGGTTTGTCTAGCAATGTCTTTGTCTAGCAATGTCTTTGTCTAGCAATGTCTTTGTCTAGCAATGTCTTTGTCTAGCAATGTCTTTGTT
>NZ_JBLZFX010000096.1:14603-23659 GCF_050753345.1 Alkalinema pantanalense CENA528
GCTTTGTCTAGCAATGTCTTTGTCTAGCAATGTCAAGGATGTCGTAATTTCGGTGCCATTGAGTCAGTGTGTCCTAGCGTCCCATCTTTTAGTATTCAGGGAGGAACGATCAGAAAAATGCAACTATTGAACGTTCACCTTGAAAATTATCCACCGGTAGACTTTGATCGCAGCGTCCGATCGTCAATCACAGCCAGCGATCGCGCGTTTTTACCCGATCGAAAAATTGCATTGTTCCCTATTGTTAACCAGCCAATTTAAATCCTGCCGATAGACAGAAATTAGGTGAAGCGTTGATGGGCCTGAGCTAGCTATTTCCATAAAAATGGAAACGTCCGTAACCTAGAAATTGTCCCCGACTGGATTCACCCTCCGGGTACGCAGTCACACCAAACAAATAAACCCCACTCCAACTGGGATTCGCATTGGCTTCTAAACTCACCGTCACGGTTTGACCGGGCTGCACTGGCTGATCAAAGACGATCGTCACTCCCCCAGCAGGATCTTCCGTCCCCCCAAGACTCGCAAGGGCAATTTGAGGGCCAGCAGCGTAGCGGTTGCCAGCAAAGGCTTGGCTCCGGTTAGTTGCAAATTTGATGGTTTCGAAGTTGGGTTCTTGGGTAATTTTGACAGCTTTCAGCGGTTGTCCAGCATTCTCGGGCAGCGCGATCGTGAACTCGTAGGTAGAGGGGGTATAGGTTGAGATTTGCGAAGCCGCAGTCCGAATTAATTGCGGTGGGTGGCTAAAAAATGACTGTCTAGCCTGCATCTCAAGGGATTGAGCTTGTATCGCTTGGGCAGGAGATGCCAAAATTTTACTCTGTGTTACAAAAAAAGTGGATGAACCTAAGGCCAGCATCATGATCAGTGAACGCCTCAGTGAACGCCATTGCATAACCTTTCTCCTAATTAAGTGGTTTCGGATACTTGTTATGATTACGCGCAACTCTGAAAATTAGATTCATTGATGATGAGTTTTAGCTGAGTTCCATCTAAAAATCGGCAGCATCGATCGCGCAGTGGGGGAACTTGCGGAGGAGGGCAGGAATGACCGGGCAGGCGGGTCGATCGTCTAGGCGATCGGGTTTACTCCAGGCAAAGGGAGCTTTTTCGGCGGCGGACATCCAGAGCAGTCGCTTGGCCCGCGTCATCGCCACATAGAGCAACCGAAACTCCTCCGCCATTTTTAGCGAGGCGGCTCGTTCCCACGCGCTGGGTAAATCTGGCAATGGCTCACCATGGATACAGGCGCGGATTTGAGCCCGTGCGACTTCTGAGAGGGTGAAATTGCCCAAAAAATTGGCCGCTGGGGGAACCCATACTCTACCCGGAATGACATTTTCGTGTAGGAAGGGCATAAACACCGCATCCCAATCCAACCCCTTGGCCTTGTGCATCGTAATCACCGTCACTTGGCCTCCGCGAGTGTAGCGATCGTCGGATTCCTCCGCATCCACAGGTTCAAAGGCTTCTGAACTGACGATTTCTCCAAGGACGTTCAGCATTTCCTCTAGCGTGTTTTCCTGCATTTGCTGGCTCAATCGTTCTGCTAACTTATCCGCTGTTGCCAATTCCGTTTGGTCGTAGTCCAGGGTATAGGCGAGGAACGGAATGATTTGATACAGGGGTAATTGCTGCCGTGCTTGGAGTAGACTGCGGCAGTAGCGGCTGGCGGATTGCACTGGGGGCGTTTGTTCTGGATCGAGGGCGAGGGGATAGAGGAACTGCTCCGGCGCAGTGATCAGGGCATTGAGATCCTGGGGTGGAATCAGTCGCCGATCGACCAGAACGGAGAGGGCCGCTTTCAAATTATCCGGGGAATGGGGCCGATCGAGGAATTGCAGCAACCCTAGCATTTCTCCAGGGATTTGGGATTTCCGATCGCGTTCCCCCACTTCAAAAATTCGTAACTCTTCCCCATGCCAACGGCGGAGTTCCCGAACAACAAATCGGCCTTGGTCATTGGTTCTCACCAGCACTGCCACCGACGTTTCTGGGTTTTTCTCTAATAACTCAACAATCCGTTGGCCGATGCGTTCCACAGATTCAAAAATATCTGTCGGTTGGTGGATTTCCAAACCTGCTCCTTCGGGGTCTGGATTGGCGTTGGGTTGAGGATCATTGGTTGCTACGGGTTGAATCAACTGGGGCCGGAACGGTTGATCGGCGAGGCGGCTTAAGAGCGGATGGGGTGAAGGGAGTTTGGCAGACGGATCAATCTCTTCCTGCGATCGCTGGCTCAAGGCGGCTTGGTGATTCACCCACTGGAGCACAAAATTGGCCGCATCGAGAATAATGGCACTGCTGCGGCCTGCCTGGGTCATTTCCGCGAGACGATCGGCCTCAGCGCAGTCTTCGCAGAATTTCCGAAAGAAAATCGGATCAGCGGGCGTAAAGGTGGAATTGATCGCCTGATTGGGATCGCCTACCCGAATTAAATTTTGGGACGGCCCCGCCAGAATGTCCAAGAGTTTGGTTTGCAAGGGGCTAGAGTCCTGGGCTTCGTCTTCAAAGACGGCAAAGACTTGGGATTGCCAACGATCGCGCACTAAGGGATCGTCCAACACCCGCAACGCCCCTAAAATCATTTCCTCGTAATCCATCCAGTTGCGCTGCTTCAGCAAGGTCTGATACTGCTCGTACAACCCAGCGGCGATCGTCAGCACGGCGTATTCATCCTGGGCCTGTTCTCCCAGCGTGAACAAGTCCTGGGGCTGCAAACCGGATTTTTTAGCTTCCTTAATCACCGTATCCGCCAGCGCTGGCAAAACCTCCGTGCGCAGAACCGACTGTCGCCGCAGCCGTTCCGTTTCCTCGCTGTCGAAGCTTTGGCCTTCCAGGAGCCGTTGGTAGAGGCTGGGATGGTGGGTAATCCACTGCTCAACGCTGTTGCGAATTAAGCGATGCCCTTGGTTCGTGGTCAGCAAGACGGCGTCTGGGGCAAGGCCGGAAAGCTCTGGGTAGCCCCGCGCGATCGACCAGGCCAGCCCGTGCAGCGTATTGACCGTGAAGCCACCCATGGGCAAGTTGAGTTCCTTGAGATAGCCGCGAATTTTGCCTTTGAGGTTGGCGGCTGCCGATCGGGTGAAGGTGACGACGACCAGTTGTTTGCGACTGTGCAATTGGTGGCGGGCAATGGCGATCGCGGCGGCGACGGCCATTCCGGTGGATTTCCCAGCACCGGGAACGGCTGAGACGGCCAACTGTCCGCCCTGCCAGTCGGCAATTTCCCGTTGCCCCGGTCGCAGGCGATCGCGGAGTTGGTGCAGCATGTCCAGGGTTGGGGTTGGGAGTGCGTCCACAGAATTCACAATCGCCATCGGGATACAGTCAACTAGCGGAGTAAACTAACTTCTAGTCTAGTCGTTCCACCTAGACATCAGCTAAGATTTTAGACATTTTCGATCGCTTGATGGCACTTTGTGAAATGATCAGCTTGAAAACACTTTCAAGTGCTGTTTCAATTTCTATTGTTATTACTGATTTGACTTATGTCTTTTCCAGTGTTGGATTTAGCCTCTGCGTTAAAGGTATTACGGCAATTTCTTTGCCTCGATCGCATTCCTGCCGATCGCTTGCCGGATGCAGCCACGATTCAAGCGGCCTTGGCGGAGGTTGCGGAGGCTTCGGATTATCAAATTTTTGGGGTTTGCGCCGACGATCGGGCTACGGGACAATTGGCGCTGTATCAGTACATGGCGGCTTTGGGCTATGACGAGCGGCCTGAGGTGCCTCCAGTGGAGAGCGCAATTTACATCAAATACAATCCCAAAATGCGCAGTTGTCATGCGGAAGCCTACGAGGGCCAGCACCGGGGCGTTTTGGTATCCTGTCAGTCGGCCTATGAGGATGGGGTGAATGAAACCTTTGGGCATTTACCGCTGGATTTGTTTGCCCGATCGTAATAGGTCAAGTCAGGTTCGATCGAACTCCAGCTTTCGGCACACCTGTATAAACGCAAAAAAATATGGGTTTCTCCTAGCTAATGCAAATTCTTGTGTTCAAAAGGAGAAACCTTGTTCAGATGAGAAAGCTTTTGGACTTATAGCTGTAGCCAAGATTGTTAGTAAAATCATCTTTTTGCTTGCAAATCACCCAATCTCCCTAAATCCCCCTTAATAAGGGGGACTTTGAAGAAATTCGACATTAAGGGGGACTTAGGGGGATCGAATCTGTCGCATCAATGGATCAATTTTATATTACTGTCCTGTCATCCCATCAGGGAACTACCCTATCGTACTTACCGAAAATTGAAACTACATCGTACTTACCGAAAACTGAAACTATAAGGAATCTATTTCAATGCTTAAAAGTCACTACGAGAAAGAAGAAGAAAACTATGAGGAGATGTATAAAAAGCATCGTCTGGGCAATTGTAATAGCCAGTGATCATTCCAGTCATGAAAGCTTGATCGAAAGGATTAGTAAACTTTGGAAAAATTATAGGGAGATGACCTTGAGGTGCTGAGATATTAAAGTTAGCTTCAGAATGCCAAATCCATTTTTCGTTTACACGCCACCCTACGGCATCGCCAAATTTCTTCCAGCATTCGTCCTCGTAATATACATATCTACGGTCTGTCTTTTCGCAGCACGATAAATATACTCTCTTCTGCACGCTGAAGCCGAATTTACCTCCGCTGTATTTCACCCAGAGAGCGTCAATTGTCCGTAGATCAATATGAGGCAGCTTCTCTATAGACTGAAGATCCAACCAACCATGCTTCTTCCGTCTTGCTATTTGTAGCATCACGCGCAGAGTTTCATCGTCGGCTTCTTGCCACTTCCCTGCCTTCAGCAAATCTCGTAAGTCGCTGTAATCTATTCCCTTCTCTGAGCGCAAATCATCTTCGGCATTAAATGATTGAAAAGTGAATGGAGCTTGTTTAGGTTTTGCTTCGCCAACTTTACCATAGAAAACAGGTGTTGAATGTTCTGAAATACCTTGTAATTGGATTTCTAAACAAGCAAATTTGTAAGCCTCTTCAATTGAACGTCCTGCCCCTAAAGCTTTGTAAAACCCGACAGCAAAAGTGATTGCAGCTTTATCACCGATTGCTTGATTCATACCAATGACAAACGGAATATGCTCAGCAATCGCTTTTGCCTGGATTTCTGAGTAACACGCATTTAAAATTACGCAACTAACTTGATTGGATACTAACCCGAACAGATTAGTCAGAGCAACAGTTGATACTGGTTGCGTCCTGCCTAAACTGTTTTCAAAGCAAAGTTCTCCAGTGTCCGTGCCGTGTCCAGAGAAATGAATAATTTGAGGCTCAACATCAAAAATTGCCTGAGTTAAATCCTCTGGGCGCACCGACTCACGAGATTCCAGAGAGAATCCATCTCGTTGCTTAGAAAGTTGCAATCTTTCACGAATTTCGCGTAGCTCCTCCCCCAGACGCAATCGAGTAGAATCGCTAGGATCGGCTGCCAAAAACAGAATTTTGATTTTGTTCATCTGGATTGTCTATACAAGACATTGTTACTTATGGTACATACCTCTGGTACATACCTCACAGACCACCTTCAATTACATCCTCACCAACAACTTAAGCGGGCTAACGCAAAGTTAACCTGCTGTGGGTTGATTTTTCTGACAGTGTAGTATTTCCAATCAAGTGTGAGAACGGGTTAAGCTGGGCTAATCATGAAGTTTTTCTGGTTTTTTGTCCGAAAACGACTGCCCACGAAATAGCCTGAAAAGCCGATCGAACTTTGCATCATACGAATGAGGGAGAAAATACACGATCGCTCACAATTCAAGGCTCCCCTGCATAAACTCAAAAAGACCACCGTGGTTCTCCTTATACAAGCAAACCTCATTGCTCTCAAGGAGACAAATTATGCTTCGTCAAATTCTTGCAGCCACTGCGCTCACCCTGGCCACCGTTCCCACCTTGGCACTGTCTGCATCGGCATCGACGGCTCCCAAGGTCACTGTGTTTAACCAGGGTGGCTACGTGGCTAATTATCAAGTGAGCTACACCATTAATGGGAGACGGAAAGACTTTAAGCTGATGAATTTAATCATTGGTTCCAAACGAACAGTGCTTCTTCCCGCAGGTAGCACCGCGATTACGGTGCGGGGCCAAATGCAGACGGGGCTGTTCTGGGAGCCAATCCGGGAAATTTTCAATCAACCAGCCCAGGATGGAAGCTGCTTTAAGACCTATGGCACGATTTTTAGAGGAGAGTGGTCTCGCGATTGTCGAGCAGATTTCTAAATTTGGGCAGGGGACTGTGGCTTCTCTTTTCGCATCTCGTTCAACCGTTTAAGATCGTATTATCGTGGTGACGTGAAACCATTCAGGAAGGAAGCCTATGGAGAGATATAATCCGATGTCCCCTGCTGAAAATTTAGAGGAGAGGAAACAGCAGGCTCTTCAGCAGTGCGATCACCTGATTAAAGATTTTGCTAAACGGGCTGACCGCCATAAAGTTCGATATAAGCGGCTTCAGGTGACTAGTATTGCCCTAGCGGGTTGCACGACCATTCTTTCGGCTTTGTCTGTTGGCAAAGTTCTGGGGCAGTTTGATTGGATTGTGCCTGCTATTAGCGGCTTGGCAACCCTTGCAACCACTTTGTTAAGCCAAACCACTACGCAAAAAATGTGGGTACAGTCTCGTAATATTTCCCAGGAGTTTCAAACCCAACTTTTTCTTTATTTACAGAGTAGTGGGGAATATGCGAAGGTTCAAGATGAGTCAGAACGATTGCAATTGTTCTCCAAACGTTTAATGGAAGTTTGGTCACAGGCACAGGAGAATTGGTCACAACAAGCATCATCTGGGAAGTAAATTAGTGCCAACGCTGGCTAATAATCTCAGGAAAGAGCAGGAGCGTTGAGCCAAGAAGCATTTGGAGCAATACTGACGATCGCAGGGCTTCGAGGGCACGATCGATTGACGGGGTATCCTGGGCATGGCGAAGCATAACGGTGAAGCTCAACGGCGGCAGGAACCCTTTGGCACATCACCCAGATCTCCATTTCGTCCGTTGCAGCGCAGTGTTATACGGCACCCTACACCGAGGACTTTAATTATAGCTGGCTTTTTCAGCGCATGTGCGGTACCCTTAGAGCCTGCCTAGTCTTCGTTTAAGATCCGCCCGTATGTCAAACAATCCGCTTGCAGAGGTCTTTGGTTTTCCGAGTAGCAGCTTCTCAGAACAAGCAGCGCGATATCGCCGTAATAAGCTGTGCCCGTACAACAATAAGGTGCCTAATTGTACCAAGGATAAGGCAAACGATCCCCTCGGAGTATGCAGCATTTACCACAAACAGTCTCCGGTCATTACTTGTCCAGTTCGTTTTCGGCAAGATTGGCTAATAGCTGAAAACGCCGCTACTTTCTTCTTTGGAGAAAATACTAGCTGGACTTCCCTCACGGAAGTTCGGTTGAAGGATGCCAATGGTCAATCCGCTGGAAATATTGATGTGGTACTTGTTTCCTATGATGAGCGAGGAAAAGTTTTAGATTTTGGGGCGGTCGAAATACAAGCAGTGTACATCTCTGGTAATGTGCGAAAACCTTTTGAAACTTACATGAATGACCCTGAAGGTTGGGCATCTGTCAACTGGTCACAACTTGCAGACTATTATCCAACTCCAGACTACCTTTCATCTTCCCGTAAGCGATTAGTGCCGCAATTACTCTACAAAGGGAAGATTTTGCGCGAGTGGGGCAAAAAGCAGGTAGTCGTTGTACAAAAGTGCTTTTTTGAAACCCTACCAGAGCTACCACAGGTTAGACAGAATCAAGCTGAAATTGCCTGGAACCTTTACGATCTAGAATCTCAGGATGATCACTTCAACTTGGTTTTGAGTGATGTTATCTATACAGAATACTGGGCAGCGATTAACCGAATTTCTACGCCAGAAGCTGGCAAACTAGAAGATTTTATTGAAGTACTACAACAAAAGCTTGATGACAAGCTAGACAATCCCCCAGATACACAAACTATTGCCGATATTCCATTACAGTAAGAACCAAACTGATGTTTCAAATTGAGTTGTTTGACTCCAAAATTATCACTAAAAATCAGGATGTGGTGAATGTTTCCAGTGTCCCACAACGTAGTCCTTTCCGATATGCTGGTGGGAAAACTTGGCTCATTCCAAAGATTCGGAAATGGCTGCATCATCAGGATAGTTCTGACAAAGAACTGATTGAACCCTTTGCGGGTGGCGGAATTGTAAGTTTAACGGCTGTATGTGAAAATCTTGTCGATCGGGTAACGATGGTTGAAAAAGACGAGGATGTTGCTGCTGTTTGGAAAGTCATCTTGAATGGTGGAGCTGAGTGGCTTGGTGATGCTATTGTGCATTTTCAACTGACTCCAGAGAGTGCAAGAAAAGCAATAGACCGGGCTAGTGAATCTTTGGAGTCTCGTGCTTTTGCAACGATTATCAGGAACCGAGTAAATCGAGGCGGCATCCTTGCAAATGGAGCTAGCTTTATCAAGAATGGGGAAAATGGAAAAGGAATAACTTCTCGATGGTACCCTGAAACCCTTAAAAAGCGAATTCTTGCAATAGATCAAATCAAGCACAAGATTAACTTTATCGAAGGTGATGCATTCGAGGTTTGCAAGAAAAATGCTAGCAGAGATGATGTTGTCTTCTTCATTGATCCGCCTTATATAAAGGCGGGACAACGACTCTATCGTTACTCAGATATTAATCATGAAGCATTATTCGTTTTAGTACATAGACTAAAAGGTAACTTTCTGATGACTTACGACAATGATAGTAAAGTGCAGGAATTAGCAGATCGTTGTAATTTTGAGACAAAATTAATTGCTATGAAAAACACTCATCATGCAAAGAAGACAGAATTAATAATTGGGAAAGATTTAACGTGGCTATAAATTTAATGGTCGGGATGCGGAAGTGAATGTTTGCCGTATAACTAGTATTTATATGGATCTGAGCGGATAACTACCTAAATGAGGCTGTTATCCAACTCACTCCGGATAAATCCGGGATAACGACATTATCCGAATTGAGGCGGATAATTCCGGCTTGGGTACATTATCCGGTAGTTTACTG
>NZ_JBLZFX010000097.1:0-22991 GCF_050753345.1 Alkalinema pantanalense CENA528
CGAAGCGAGCCGCAATGGATGACACGTTTATGCTCCAAGTCTTAGCCGCTGCGTTGCCCGACTCGGGTAAAGACTCCACCCCTAGTTGTCAATAGCGTTTGAGATGCGCTTACCCTGAGCAGACTAAGGCTAGTAGTGATAATTTTTGATTGAGGTTCTGGAAGAATTTCATGACAATTTACCGCAAATTAACACAGATTGGTGTAGATAAATTTGTACTCGGTAGGCTAGGAAATGCTTTAAGAAAGTTGTGTTTGCGTTTCTTGTTGATCGAAGTAAGCAGCCAATTTTTTGAATTTGGCAACCATTTGCAGAAAAATCATGAAGAAACTCAAACACAGATATTCTTATTGTGATTCGCGCTTCATGAACCATAATTGCCGACCATCTTGTAATAGTTTGTCACTATCCACAACGACAAATCCCCGTCTTTGATAAAAACGTACTCCTGATGGTGTGGAAGTTTCTAAATAACAAGGAAAACCTGCTTTATCTGCTCGGTTAAGTACAGGTTGCAGTAGCTTTTGTCCCACACCTTGATTTTGAAAATCGGGAGAAACACCCAGCATCTTCAAATACCAATGTGGTTCTTTCATAATTGTTCGATGGTATTCATCTACTTTTTGATTTGCAGATAGAAACTCTACCATTTTGCGAGCCCCGATTTTTTGTGGTAGAGCAATTAGTCCAGCTTGCAACCAATGTAATATACTATCGTCGGAGTATTCTGGTGGTATCCAAACTGCAACTCCTTTGATGCAATGATTGGTTATATAAATTTCTTCGGAGCGTTGGTAATAACATAATACTGTGCGCGCAATCCACTCAACTGCATCTATTCTTTTCTGATGATTTTCTGGAAGAAAGTATGACAAAAATGGGTCTTGAATAAATGCTTGACCTAATACTCGTGCGCTATCTTGGATCTGATTGTGGCTGAGTTTAATTATGGTCTCGTCTGACAGATTGTTGTTGATGGTTGAAAAATCTTGAGCCGTATTTCTGTGAGTTGTCATAAAAAACTCCTGCAAAATTCAATTGATACCTGAGCGTTGCTCACGTTTTTATAATATGACGACTACTCATGTTTGTCAAGCAAAAAAAATCCGAGAATCACTCATGTTTAGTTCTGAAAAGCTCAAGCTGAGACTAGGCATGTATTTAGCCACATGCTCACGCAGCCAGTATGGCATTTGCTGCTGCTTCGCCTGATGCACAAGCCCCTTCCATGTAGCCTCGCCAGATGCGCAATAGGTGGGTGCCAGCCCAGTCAATCCGACCGCAGGGTTGCAGGCGATCGCCGATCGTCGTGAGGATCCCAGCTTAGTGGTGCAGAAAACTTTTTTTAGTCTCCCTTTTCAGTTTCAAAATAGACATCAAAAAACAAGATTGCACGTTGCGACGCGAAGTGCCGTAACGTGTAATCTTTCACTGGGAAGGAACTAAGTAGCATTAGCAGCTTTCAAGAGGCCACTGCACTTGGGGCTTGTTATACACTAATAGCTTCTTGTAAAACTGGGCGAGTATACCAGCTCCATAAACCAGTGGTAACAGGCTGAATGTTGAGTTCATTTCGCCAGTCGTCTAAAGAACGCTCTAAACCTTCTTCCCATTTAATAGGAAATAAAGGCTTAGCTTGTCTAGCTATCTGAATTCCCCTAGAAACAGTGTCAAAGTTATACTCTAGCTGATCGGCAACCCCTGAAAGTTCAGCGTCTGTTAGATAAGTCAACAAAGATCCTAACAGGTCAATAAAAATAAATGCGGGATAGCCAATTTGAGCAGCAGTGACAGAAATAACTCCCAATTCACCGTAGTCATCAAAGCTGAATCCTGTCAAAATATGATGTAAATCATGCGTTTTACGAAGTCGGTGGGTGATGTAGTCAACATCCGATTGAATTTCGCGAATACGATAAAACTGGGGATCATACTTTAATGCGCTGAGAACTTTGGCATAAGTCCAGCCCAACGAATGGGGAGGCATTTTGAGCATCTTCTCAAGATTGAATTCTTCCCCAAAATAGCGCTCTTCCAAAATTGCAGCCGACGCAGCATCTTTACGAACTTCTACCAGACATTTTTGCATTTGTGGGCTGTCTCGCAAAATATCTTCAAGATCGAAAACATTAGATGTTTCTAATCCGACTCCAGCAACCATGTCTGTAATTTTCAGCAATTCCTGTAAATTTTCAGGCGCTGCAAGAGCATCAATGTACTTGAATCCCATGTCAATTTTCTCCTATTTCAAACGGCTCGATCGCCTCTAACTGATTCTGATTACTGTTTGAGCTTTGCTCATGTTTTAATAATATGACAATTGCTCATGTTTGTCAAGCGAGATCTGAGAATTACTCACATTTAGTCCTAAGAAGCTCAACCCTAGGATGGGTAAGCATTTAGTCGCAGGACTCCGCGCACTTAGAACGGTTTAGGGTGACTCCTTTGTCCTGACCAACACAGAACTTACTTTGACTCTTGAGATTCTGGACGGAGAGACATTGCCCACCTGACTTCTGCTCGCACGGCTCTATGAGAAACAGAAACTTCCGACATGGCGATAAAAACTGCAATCAAGAGGGTGAACGTTCCAAGGAGGAATAGCATGATTGCTAAATAGGAGAAAACCATGGGGTAAAATTCCATCGATAATCCGATCGTAAGCATAGTGAAGAGAAAAAATATACTTGCCCCATATAGACAAATGATTGCTTTTTGCAGCGCGTAATAGCGATCCGAAAGCTGAATTAATTCCTGGTCAATCAGGTGCAATGCATCAATATAGGCGAGATTGGATGAATCGTACTTGTCGAGGACGTCAATTCGTTCTCTCACTAAACTATGAAGGCGATCGCTGATCCGCATAAATCTTCCTAAAGCCACGTTTTGGCACAGAAAGCAGCTTGAAAGCATGACCGATGGAGCAATCACTAATTGGATGGTTTGAACAACGTTAGCTGCATTCATGAATCTTCGACAAGGGATAATGATTATGGATCATATTGACACATTAAATGAGATGCTCCCCACACGGAATAGTTGTGCAGGGAGCATCAGAATCAAATTAGAACAAAACCCTTCTAGCTGCCAATTAGGCGATGGCTTTCAAGGCTACTTGAATACCATGTCTAGCCCGAAGTGTAATCGAGGGTTGCAGTTCGATCAGTTGATCGGCAACCAGATCTAGCTCAAACTTTTGGGCGATCGCCACGAGTAACAATACCGCCTCCATCATCGCAAAACTCTTGCCAATACAGACACGCGGCCCATCACCAAAGGGGAAATAGACCCCGCGAGGTAATTGCTTTTCTAGGTCGTCTGCCCATCGCTCTGGTTGAAACGCTTCGGGGTCATTAAAGTACCGTGGATCGCGATGCATTGCCCATTGACTCGCCAACACGGTCGCTCCTTTCGGGATTACATAGCCATCCAATTCATAGTCTGCAGTGGCTTCTCGTGATACGTCGGTTGCGGGTGGATAGAGTCGCATGGATTCCTTGAGTACCCAATTTGTGTAAACCAACTGAGGCAGATCCGCTAGACTGGGCACTCGACCATTCAACACGGTTTTCAATTCAGTATTGAGTTTTACTCGCACTTCGGGATGCTGAGCCAGCAACATCCATGTCCAAGAGAGCGCGTTGGCTGTCGTTTCATGACCTGCCAAAATCAAGGTTAAAACTTCATCTCGCAACTGTGTGTCGGTCATCCGGGAGCCATCATCAGCATCTTCTACCTGCATCAACATCCCGAGCAAATCATTCCCGGTTGTATTGGTGCCTCGCCGCTGACCGATCATGGCATAAACGGTTTCATCTAACAGTTCGATCGCCGATCTCAATCGCTGATCCATTGCCTCAGAAGATCGATCAGCGTCCGATACTTGCATTTCACCAAGTTCACTCAAAGCCGCCTTAATACCGATCTCTTCTTGATGTTCTACCCAGTTCATGGCCACATCGAGGGCATGGGCAATGTTACCTGCGGCAGAGTCCTGGACATCCTGGTCAAACAGGGTTTTCATCACAATATTGAGCGTCAGACGCATCATTTCCCCATGGACATCCAGTACTGAGCCATCTTGCCACGTTGCCAACATCCGTTGGGTGTATTCCACCATCACAGCCCCATAGCTATTAATTTGCTGTTGATGGAAGACAGGCTGAGAGAGTCGTCGTTGCCGCAGCCAGAAATCTCCTTCGCTGGTCAATAGTCCATTGCCTAATATCCTCCGGAGCTGCTGCAAGTCTTTTGCTTTGATGAACGAGAGTCGATCTTTGAGGACTTGCGTAATGTAGTCAGGGTTGGTCAGGAGGCAAAATAGTTCATCGCCTAGCTGCAAAGGAATAATACCTTGACCTTGATAGTCTTGGGTCCAACGCTGGGTAAATCCAAGGCGATCGAGGCTGATCTCACGGAGGGCAGAAGCGGCATCGGGATGGGGCAGGGTCATTAAATCTTGCGGCATTGTTGGTTCTCCAGAATGATTTGCGTTACAATGTGAGCGTTGCTCATAATTTGATAATATGAGCATCAATCATGTTTTGTCAAGCAATAAGTGAGATTTGCTCACATATTGATCAAGAAAGAGGAGTAAACCTATGTCTGACAAGCCATCCAATGTCAGTACGATCCGACGGAAGCCCCATCAAGCCCGTAGTCAGGAACGAGTCAACCGCATTTTAGATGTGGCTGAAGCGTTGTTTGTTGCTCAAGGCTACGCTGCCACCACCACGAATGAGATCGCCAAACAAGCTCAGGTGCCTATTGGCTCGCTCTACCAGTTTTTTTCAGACAAGAAAGCGATCGTACAAGCTTTAACTGTGCGCTATAACGAGCTTCTCCACGAACGTTTAGCACTTCTTGGTACGCCAGAAATAACAAAATTACCGTTATCTACTTATGTCGAACAGTTGATTGATACCACCACTCAGTTCTTCGATGACTATCCCGGATACTATGCCATTTTTATGGAAGTCCAAGGATCAGTGCCCGAAGTACAGGAAGCCGAAGAGACTGCTGATGCAAAACTGATTACTGATCTGGCAACAGCACTTGCACAACGAGATACGGGTAAAGATGCGATAGATTATGAAGTCGTTGCATTGGTGCTCGTCAAGGCGATCGGTCCACTCGTATGGCTAGCTCTTGGTCAAGAGAAAGCATTTCAACAGCGATTAACTTTAGAAGCAAAGCGGCTAGCTCTCAGCTATCTTCAGAGTTATTTGCCATCAAGTTAAGTGCGAGCTAACCTAGTCCCGTTTCACGCCAACCGTATCAAGTCTCTTCGTTGAGTTCAAGAGTCTATTTGAGACGGGTAAACGGGGCTGTTCTGCTGACTGAGCAGAGAGAAGAAATCCCTTCCATTCTCTGTTTGTCCAGCATTTCAGGTCATGTTCCAGAGTTATAGTTGTCACGATCTCCTCAGCGATCGCATCATCCGAAGCTTTTGCGACATTGATCCGTTGGTTTTTCCACCCTTCGATCGAGACTCTAGCAACGCAATCAAAAAAGAACCCCTTGAGGAAATCCAACCTACAAATTCAAAACAAGGTTATCAGCTTAAAGAAAACTTTCTGTAGCAGATAATCACGATCGTTCATCGTAGAAAACCTTAACATCAGGCGCATTGACAGACCCGATCGTTGAGACTTTTCCATCATGCGCATCCGTCCTACGCCCAAGCAATACCCCTAAGCCATTGCGATGACTCTAAGTCATTACCCTAAGTGATGACGTTGAAAGTGATGACTCTGAGCAATTCCCTTAAAAATCCACCCCATCCTCATCGTCAAACTGAGGATCCCAACTCGCAGACAACACATCCGCCACCACCGCCTCCAGCGCTGCCGCATTCAACTGCCGATCGGATCTCGTCTGTAACGGATCAGACAATGGCAGCAGACGCAGCAGCCAATTTTCCTGAACCAGATCAAAACAAGTCTGCTCGCCAGTCACCCCAGAGCCAGCCACCTTACGCAACTCCAAATAGTCAAAACTATTGACATTGATATACAGCGATCGATTCGCCACCAACGTCGAACTTTGTAAGTCAGCAATCACCTCCACAATGCAGCCCTCCCCCTCAGAGGCAACCTTTCCATCCTGAAAATAGAGATAGCGAACTCGACTCAAATCCGTGAGCAACCGTTGCATGTCCCGTTTATCGACTACAATTCCTCGATCGACAATACAAGGAGTTGGAAATCGGGCGGGTCGGGAAGAAAAATTTTGACTCATAGCAAGCCTGGGTAAACGAGATCCTTTAAGAACATCTGACTGGGGGGTGATGCAACTATCCCAAGGGCATGATGGATCGGGGTAGAAAACTCCATTGTTCTTCATCATAGGCAACCCGATCGGCGATCCAGCATAGGCTTCAAGACCGAGATCTTTCCCACAAATTGCTTAATCTCACTGAGCAATCGGGCAATCTGAGTAAAGGCACGCTGACTAAAAGCATTAGAGTGATCCAGAATGACAGTTACCGAGGGAGTAGCGAACGCTGTTATAAGGGCAAGGTTGGGCCTATAAACACTGGCTTGGGAAACAGGGGTTTTGGAAAACAACCAGGGAGTAGAATCGCCCGAACTCAGCAGCGATCGATCAGAGCACACAGGACGAAAAAATCAGATGGCTTGTTTCCCTCAGTTATACTCAATTTCATTTAGTTTTTACACTGTATTCATCACATATTCATTGAGTCATCCCTAGGACTCAGCAAAATTCCGTCACCTAAGGACAGCAGACGCAGCCATAATAGTCTGCGAAAGGGCACTTAAAACAAGTTCCTTGCAATTGTGATTAATCCAACTATTCACCCATGGGATTGCTGCTCAGGGGAATCTTCCCAAAAATTATTAGCGCAGTTACATTTTATACATGCATTCCTATCCCCTCCCACTGGCCGCAGGATTTTCGAGGAATTGCCCAATATGCGCCATTAGTCGGCTTAGGCTTGGGCGGCGGAATTAGCCTTCTAGATTGGGGTTTACAGGGTGTAGGCATCCCACTAATCGTGCGATCGGGGTTACTAGTAGGCGCAGGATTGCTCCTAACTGGCGGGCTGCATCTCGATGGAGCCATGGATACGGCGGATGGACTAGCCGTGTTTGATCCCGATCGGCGGTTAGCCGTCATGACCGATAGTCGCAGCGGAGCCTTTGGGGTCATGGCAGCCGTCATGGTTATTTTGCTGAAAGTGCTTGCATTGAATGCCTTACCCGAAAGCCGCGCAGTGATTTTAGTCTTGAGCGCGGGCTGGGCACGCTGGGGCCAACTGTGGGCGATCGCGAACTATCCCTACCTGAAAGCCCAAGGCAAAGGCGCTTTCCATAAAGAGGCCATCCAATCCCCCTGGCAAACGGTGCCCAGCTTATTTCTACTGGTGGGCCTAGGCGTCATGTTTTACACACTCAATCCTACGCAACTACGGTTGACGATCGGGTTAACGATCGCAGGCCCCATCACGGCCTACCTAACCGGAAGGTGGCTCCAGCACAAACTAGGCGGTCAAACAGGCGATACCTACGGTGCGATCGTGGAATGGACAGAAGCATTACTTCTCTGCGGGGCAACGGCATTGGTATAGGGGCGATCAGGGGAAGATTCTAACTTCAAAGGTGACAGCCCTGAGCTGGTTGGGTTCAGCGGTAAAACTGTGCCACAGACCTTACAAAACTTGGCATCAGCATCATGGACAGACCATCCACACTGAGAGCACGTGACTTGAACTTGATTGCCCGTTTTGACCAGTCGCCGCACTAAGTCTCCCAATTGCCAGGGGATAAAAATCAAGCCCGTGATACTCATCAAGATCGTTAACAACCGTCCCATCTGCGAAATCGGTGTAATATCACCAAATCCCGCTGTGGTAATGGTGGTAACGCAAAAATAAATGGAATCTAAAAAGGTTGCAAATGCTTGGGGATTAGTTGTGTGCTCAACTTGATAAATTAAGCCCGCATAGACAAAAATAATCGAGAAAATTGTAAAGAGAATTCTGGTAAAAATCGCAGTATCTTCACTACTGACATAACCAAAAATTGTTTTGCCACCAAAAAATCGAATCAGCCGCAAAATTCGAATCCAACGGAAAATTCTCAGAAATCCCACATTGGAATTACCAAGCAGAAATGGCACGATCGCCAATAAATCAATAACGGAGTAGATGCTAAAAACAAATTGAGTTTTGCGATCGGCACACCAAAACCGCAACCCATACTCCAACACAAATAATCCCAGAATCACCATTTGCCCATGATCCAACCAAGGCTTAATGGAGTCTGGAAGGGTATAGGTTTCTGCCACAAAAATCGCAGAGGACAGCAAAACCAGTCCAGTAATGAGCAGGTTAATTGTCCGCCCGCCTGGGGTTTCGATATCCTCCAAATAAAATGCGATGCGCTGACGGAAGGTCATAAAAGAGGAGAGTTACTTAACCACTCACAACTGAACAACTGGATCATCGACCCCCAATAATTGCGCGATCGCCTGCCGTTCCAGCGAAGGATCTGTGGGCATTTGCTGCCGTGCATCGGTGATCAGCCAATCCAACGAAGCCGCCTGCACATCGATCGTTGCGCCAGTTTTGTCCACACAATAGCGACCAAATACCAGCTTATCCACCAGACGAACCCCAGGGCCCAACCGGGAATAATCAAAAATTACACTGTTATCCACCGTGGCACCGCTGCACACCCAACAATTTGGCCCAATCATCGCTGGCCCAATAATAGTGGCCCCGTCTTCAATACAGGTCATGGCACCAATATAAACCGGACCTTGAATGTTGACTTTATCCCAATTCACCGCCACATTCAGCCCTGCATAGACCCCCGGACGCACCTCCCGCCCAGGGATTTCAACATTTTTCACTTCACCGTTGAGAACCGCCCGCACCGCCTGCCAATAGTCTGGGACTTTCCCAATGTCTACCCACTCGAAATCCATCGGCAACCCATAGAAAGGGGCACCCATTTCGACCAACTTGGGAAATAACTGCCCACCGATGTCATACTCCTCACCGGAGGGAATGTAGTCCAAAATTTCAGGTTCAAAGATATAAATCCCGGTATTGATATCCGTGCTCAGGGCTTCCTCTACGGAGGGTTTCTCTTGGAAAGCTTTGATCCGCCCAGTTTCATCCGTCACTACAACCCCATAGCTGGACACTTCTTCACGGGGCACGGTTTTCATAATAATGGTCGCGATCGAGCCCTTTTCCCGGTGCCACTGCACGGCCTTGGTTAAATCCAAGTCAATCAAAGCATCACCACAGAGCACCACAAAGGTATCGTCAAAGAAGGGGTGGAAATCTTGAATCCGCTTCATACCACCAGCGGATCCTACTGCTTCACCCACCAATTCCCCATCAATAATCCGGCCTTCAAAGGAATAACCAATTTCCACCCCAAACCGCTGACCATCCCGGAAATATCCTTCAATTTCCTTGGCAAGGTGGCTGACATTGACCATGATTTGGTTAAAGCCATGCTGTTTCAGCAGTTCCAAAAGAAACTCCATCACCGGCTTCTGGAGGATGGGAATCATGGGCTTAGGCACAGTGTAGGTAATTGGACGCACCCGTGTTCCTTTACCTGCGGCCAGAATCATGGCTTTCATAGATTTTTCTCTCTCAACCAACACCACTCAATCATCTTCAATTGCACTCAAGGAATTCCTGGAAGATTCTGTAACATCTCTTTCGAGAATTCTCGCTAATTGTAAAGTACCCAGTTTAGACTTGGCCTTCACGAAAGTATAAAGACTCTGTTAAGGGCATTCTTTAAGGTTATCTAAAAAAGTGGTCGATGGATGGGTCATTAAAACCTCATTCACTGGTTAATCTCAACCCATCCAGGCTAACCCCATGAGAGATTTTTTATTTTCAAGAGAACTAATCCGGTAAAGCCACTGCCATGGCTTCTTCTAGATTAAGATCTCGCAGTTGCAGTAGAGTGCGCACCCGCAGATCTTGATAGAACGATTCCTGGGATAGTTCTACCTTGGACTGGGACGTGAGCAATAGCAAGGCCCAGAAGACCCCCACTCGCTCGTGGGTACGTTCGTCGGTAACGATGTGGCGGTGAAGTTGTTCCGAACTCTGCGCCCGCGTTGCCAACCAAAATTCCAGCAGCAAATCAAAATCGATCCAGTCCTGCCCCCGCGATAGGGTATCCCAATGTTCAACAAAAAATTCTTCCAGCATGACGGCCATTTCCGTCAGGTTTTCCTGGTGGGCTAGTTGGGCGATCGTGCGGATGGCCTGCGATCGGGAGTGGGGTTTGGGACGGCGGACTTTTTTGCGTTCTCGGGGGCCTTCTTCCAGGGCGGCGGCGATGATTTCCAGTTGATCGATCAATTCCTGCAACGTAACCCGTCGCCGTTTGGGGGGCTGGGCCACGGCCCGACGGCGCAACCGACGCTCTAAATTCATGGGCAAGGCCGCAAGGCCCAAGCTGTCATCGTCAAAAAATTCCCCCTCTTCCAATAAGCCATCGTCGGCAGGTTGCGCCGTCGGATTCATGCTGTCGGCCTTGAGCAACAGCAACATCGAGGCATAGAGAAAAGCTTGGCCAGATTGGGACAGGTTGGCTTCGTACTGATTGCGATTATTGGCGGCAAAGGGAGACAGGTCATTCAAAAAGCGATCGATGACATCAATCACATTGACATCCCAGGGATCAATTTCTCCCGTTTCTGCTAAGTCAATCAAAAATGCGATCGCGTCCCGCGCTAGGGAAAGAGCCATGAATTGACCTACCAACAAGATAAGAGTTGTACTCGGATTAGCGAAGCTTGATTCGGGAGAAATAGACCGCCGCCGCTACGATCGTGCTGAGTAAGACCAGCGGAACCCACAGACTCCAAAGACTGTGCGGGTCAATGAGACTAACGGGCAGATTAGCAGACATTGTAATGGAGGATCCTAAAATGGAAGAAGCGAATTACCGAGTATAGAACATTTCTACCAGTTTCATATACTTGGATCAGGGTATTTCGGGGATCGATCGCCAATAACGACAATTGGCTTGCAGCCTGAACCGCAACCTCGATCGCCTCTAGCTCGATCGACCCAAAGCAGAAGCACGCTGGATGCGATCGATAAGCTGATACGCTAAAAGACTGCCATCGGACTGCCATCTTCCCAGGTGATGTCGCCCAGATTGTTGAGTTAGCTTGTTGAGTGATCCGAAATGTCCACGCCTCCAATTCAATGGTATCCCGGCCACATTGCTAAGGCCGAACGGCTCCTGACCGATCAACTGAAAAAAGTGGATGTGGTACTGGAAGTCCGCGATGCCCGCATTCCCTTTGCCACCCATCACCCTAATGTCAACCAATGGATTGGCACCAAGGGACGAGTGCTAGTCATGAATCGGATGGATATGATTCCCGATGAAACCCGTCAGCAATGGCAGGCTTGGCTGAAGGAAAACGACATTTCGCCGCAATTTACCGATGGCCACGGAGGACGCGGCATCAAGGAACTGGCTGGGGCTATTAAACAAGCCGGAGCCGCCATCAATCGTCGCCGCAAGGATCGGGGAATGCTGCCACGACCTATTCGCTGTGTGGTGATTGGCTTTCCCAACGTGGGCAAATCGGCCATTATCAATCGGCTCTTGGGCAAGCGGGTGGTAGACAGTGCACGGCGCGCCGGGGTGACACGGGCCCTGCGCTGGGTGAGAATTTCCGACCAAATTGAATTGTTAGATGCGCCGGGAGTATTGCCCAACAAACTGGATGATCAGGATGCGGCGATTAAACTGGCAATCTGTGACGACATTGGCGAGGCAGCCTACGACCACCAACGAATTGCATCCCATTTCATTGATTTACTGAAAACCCAACACCAAGAACAACCATTAACCGATCGCTACGAAATTAACGCCAGCGATATCACCGGCGAAGACTTTGTGCAAAACCTCGCCGACTTAAAATTTCACGGCAGTAAGGATCGATCGGCCAAATTGATCCTGAACGACTTCCGCGTCGGCAAATTAGGCGCGATCGCCCTAGAACTCCCCCCCAACACACCCTAGATCGATCGCGCGATCGATCTAGGGCTTCCAAAATGGATCGCATTCCCGCTACACCAATTCCGCCAACTCCAGCCACCGTTCCGTACAGCGCTCAATTTCCGTATTGAGAAAGGCCAACCGTTCCGATAACTGTTGCACTTCGCTGTATCCCGCTGGAGGTTTTTCATACAGCGTTTTCTCAATCTCGGCCTTTTCCGCTTCCATGTTGGGGATCTCAGTCTCCAACTGTTCAAACTCACGCTTTTCTTTGTAGGACAGCTTCCGGGGTTTATCTGCTGGCTTGCTGCTAGCGGCTGTCTGGGAAGCGGACGACTCTCCCCGATCGCTTCCTCCAGCTTCTGCCTTTCCCTTCCCTGGTGCGATCGTTTCCGCTTCGTTAACTTCGTCTTTTTTGTAATCTAGATAAACAGAATAATTGCCGGGATAGCGCTTGATATTGCCCCCCGGTTCCAGGGCAAAGATTGAGTCCACCGTACGATCGAGGAAATAGCGATCGTGGGACACCACAATCACACAGCCCTTAAAGTCCTCTAGGTATTCTTCCAACACCGCCAACGTTTGCACATCCAAATCATTGGTCGGTTCGTCCAAAATCAACACATTGGGAGCCGCCATCAACACCCGCAGCAGAAAGAGCCGCCGCCGCTCGCCCCCAGACAGTTTCCCGATCGGCGCATACTGCTGATTCGGTGTAAACAAAAAGCGCTCCAACATCTGCGACGCCGTGATCACCGAGCCATCCGCCGTCTTGACCAACTCCGCCACATTCTTGAGGTAGTCGATCACCCGTTGATTATGGTTAATCCCGCTGTCTAAATCCTCCGAGTGCTGGTCAAAATAGCCAAACTGAATCGTACTGCCAATCTCCACCGTACCGGAATCCGGCTGCACTCGGCTTGTAATGATGTTCATCAATGTCGATTTGCCTGCGCCATTGCCACCAATGATGCCAATGCGATCTTCAGGACTGAACTCGTAGGAAAAATCTTTGATCAGTGTTCGATCGCTGTAGGCTTTGCAAATATCCTTTAGGTCAATCACCTTTTTGCCGATGCGTCGTCCTGCTGTGGAGATCTCGACTTTGCCTTGGCCTTGTTTAAATTCCGTTTCCCGCATGGCTTGGATGCGATCGATGCGGGCTTTTTGCTTGGTGCTGCGCGCCTTGGGTCCGCGTTTGAGCCATTCCAACTCCCGCCGCAGCACACCCGCAAACTTGCGCTGGGAACTGGCGGCAGATTCTTCCTGGGCCGCTTTCTTTTCTAGGTAGTAGGAGTAATTGCCGTCGTAGGGATATAAATCCGCCTGATCGATCTCCAAAATACGGTTGGTGACCTTGTCCAGGAAATAGCGATCGTGGGTGACCAGCAGCAACGCCCCCCGATAGCGAGCCAGGTAACTCTGCAACCAATCCACCGAATCTGCATCCAAATGGTTCGTTGGCTCGTCCATTAGCAGTACATCTGGTTCCGCCAATAGCGCCGTCGCGATCGCAATCCGTTTACGATACCCGCCGGACAAATCTCCTACCTTCACATCAAAATCTTGGATCCCCAACTTACTGAGGATGATTTTGGCCTTGGTTTCCAATTCCCAGGCTCCCACCCGATCCATTTCCTGCATAACTTGGGAGAGCCGTCCCATAAGTTGATCATGGTTGGGCCGATCGGAATGTTCCCCCTCCTTGGCCAACTGCTCCGAGAGTTCCTCATACTGCTGAACCAACGATGCTTTGTCTCCGCTATCTGCAAAAACCTGCTCCAGCACCGTTCGAGCCTCGTCTACGGGCGGCTGTTGGGGCAAATAGACCACGCGCAGGCCATTTTGAAACTCGATGGTGCCACTATCGACAGGTTCGAGTCCCGCAATCATTTTCAATAGCGTGGATTTTCCTGAACCATTGGTGCCAATTAGGCCCACCCGATCGCTCGGCTCCAAGCTAAAGTTGGCATCCCGTAACACTTCCTTAATGCCAAAGTCTTTTTGAATCGATCGCAGCGTCAGAATACCCACAAAAAAAGAAACCTATGAAACTGAATGGATGCTATACCAACCTATCACTCTTGCTGAATTTCTCGCAGACTCGGCCTCTGGCACCTATCACAATCGAGCAAGGTCGATCGGGTCAGGAATTCATTCAATTGGCAAAAAGTTGCAGAAAAGTGGCAGAAAAATTGTTTCCACTCAAAAGTTCTGATCTCAGACAGTTTCAGGCTTTGTTGAGGGATGTATGGAATATTTCTTGAGAATAGAGATTAATCTGCAAACTCCCTACAATTTTGTATTCTGCTTTATAAATCGAGAGATGGAGTACGCCTTATATGTGTAGATGCTTACCAAAAAATTTCCTGAAAACACTGATTGTCAAGATTTGACGCAACCCTCCTCCGGACTATCCTGATTGGGCCTCAGGACGGCGGTTGTACGTAGATGAACAGCAGGTTCGCTCCATCGCTTCTTGAAACCGCTGGAATCTTAAATCCCTTCGGAAGTTGGATTTTCCAGTAATCAGTCTTTATTGTTGATCTACTTTTATCCTATCTACTTTTGTCCTCTCTACTTTGTGCTTGGGGTGTTGCTATGACGGGTATCCGTGAAATTGTTCAACAGGCGTTGGCAACGGGGTTACTTTCGATCGAAGCCGAAGATCAACTGCGGCTGCTCCTAACTCACAAATACGACGCTGACGATCGTGAAGCCTTCATGCAGTTGCAGTCTGCGGCAATGAACGGCCTAGTTCAGCAGGAATCTCGGATTCAGTTAGAACTAAAAACCGCCCTAGCCGCTGCCTAGGATGGGTAGAGCAGTGGATGGGTGTGGGAGCGAGGTTAGAGGGATCTTGAGGGAGGGGCATGATTGATTGAAGTCAATTTTTGGGCGATCGAGATAGGCCCGATCGTCGCGATCGTGACAAAAAAAATTCGACTGTGCTGCTGAACGCAGGCAAAAACGACCTTTCTATGGCAATCTTGAAAACAGGAAAGATTCCGTTCCCTTTGCTGTAAGACACCCATAGACAGCGTATGCAAACTTTGCCCAATCCCATTGCAACGGCGACATCGGTCAGCCAATATTCTACGGACACCACCATTCATCGTCGCAAAACCCGCGCAGTGCCTGTGGGCAGTATCACGATCGGCGGAGGCTATCCCGTCGCGGTGCAATCGATGATTAATGAAGACACCCTCGATGTTGAGGGATCGGTTGCCGCCATTCGTCGCCTGCATGAAATTGGGTGCGAAATCGTCCGCGTTACCGTTCCCAGCATGGCCCACGCAAAGGCAATGGAGGAAATTCGGGCGCAGTTGCTCAAAACCTACCAACCCGTTCCTCTCGTGGCCGATGTTCACCACAACGGCCTCAAAATTGCCCTAGAAGCGGCCAAGCATGTGGATAACGTGCGGATTAATCCGGGTCTCTACGTGTTTGAAAAACCCCAAGAAGGCCGCACAGAGTACACCCGTGAAGAATTTGACGACATTGGTGACAAAATTCGGGAAACCCTTGAACCCCTCGTCACCACCCTGCGGGATCAAAACAAGTCCATGCGGATTGGGGTCAACCACGGATCTCTAGCTGAGCGGATGCTCTTTACCTACGGTGACACCCCCGAAGGCATGGTGGAGTCGGCGTTGGAATTCATTCGTCTTTGCGAGTCCCTCGACTTTTACAACTTAGAAATCTCCCTCAAAGCGTCTAAAGTGCCCGTCATGTTGGCAGCCAATCGCCTCATGGTGAAACGCATGGACGAGCTAGGCATGGCCTATCCATTGCACCTCGGCGTCACGGAAGCGGGGGATGGCGAATATGGCCGGATTAAGTCCACAGCGGGGATCGGCACCCTGTTGGCAGAAGGCATCGGCGATACGATTCGTGTTTCCCTCACGGAAGATCCCGAAAAAGAAATCCCCGTATGCTACGGCATTTTGCAAGCCTTGGGATTGCGCCGCACCATGGTGGAATATGTCGCCTGTCCATCCTGTGGTCGGACGTTGTTTAATCTACAAGAAGTGCTCCAAAAGGTGCGGGAAGCCACAAACCACCTGACCGGATTGAACATTGCCGTCATGGGTTGCATTGTCAATGGCCCTGGGGAAATGGCCGATGCAGACTACGGCTACGTCGGTAAACAGGCCGGGACGATCGCGCTATACCGAGGCCGTGAGGAAATCAAACGAGTTCCCGAGGCAGAAGGAGTACAGGAACTGATTGCCTTGATTCAATCCGATGGTCGCTGGATTGATCCCTAGTTCATAGAATCTGACTGTACTATCAATAAATTGATGCAAAAGCGGGTTAATCCCCGCTTTTTTTACCATCTTTCTTGGCTGATCCCCTTGGGGTGTGCTGGCTTGGCACAATTTTCACAGCATGAACTGAGATTCTTCGCTATGCTAGATTGAACACAGTTTTCCAGTCCTTCCTTAGAGTCCCATTGCTATGGTTTTGACAAAGCGTGCACTGGTTTTAGGTACTACAGCGATCGCCATCAGTGCCGTGACCATTACAGGTGCGGGGATCCACCTTTCGAAGGGGGCAGCTTTCTTGTTGAAAGATAGCTCCAAGGAAATTGTGGATGAGGTTTGGCAAATTATTGACAATACTTATGTGGATGGAACCTTCAATCAAAATGATTGGAAGGCGGTACGACGGGATTACCTGAATCGCAACTACGCCACAAAAGAGGATGCCTACAAAGCAGTGCGTGAGATGCTGAAGCTGCTCAAGGATCCCTATACGCGCTTTATGGATCCGCAAGAATTTAAAAATATGAAAATCGATACCTCCGGTGAGCTAACCGGGGTAGGCATTCAACTGGCAGCGGACGAGAAAACGAAGAAACTCACCGTCGTATCCCCGATCGAAGGCAGTCCGGCCTCCAAAGCGGGCATCTTGTCCAAGGACATCATTGTGAAAATCGATGGCCAATCCACGGAAGGCATGGATGTCAATAAAGCAGTGACGCTCATCCGGGGAACGGCAGGAACGGAAGTGGTGCTGACGATTCAGCGGGGGAATCAAGTCCTAGACTATAAACTTCGTAGAGATAAAATTGAAATTCATCCCGTTCGTTTCTCGATACAGCCTTCTAGTGCAGGGGAAGTCGGCTATATTCGCCTCGTGCAGTTTAGTGCACCCGCCGTTCGGGAAATGCGAGATGCCATTCAAAAGCTGGAACAGAAAAAAGTTTCAGGCTACATTTTGGATTTACGATCGAATCCAGGTGGGTTATTGAATGCCAGCGTGGAAATTGCCCGCATGTGGCTACAGGAAGGGGCCATCGTTTCCACGGTCGATCGGCAAGGTGAATCCGATCGACAATTGGCTAATAATTCTGCACTAACTAATAAACCCTTGGTCGTTTTAGTCGATGGCGGATCAGCCAGTGCCAGTGAAATTCTTTCTGGAGCGCTGCAAGATAATAAACGGGCTAAGGTAGTGGGGACACGAACCTTTGGCAAAGGACTCGTCCAATCCGTCCGCGAATTACGCTCGGATTCCAACGATTCAGGCTTGGCAGTGACGATCGCCAAATACCTCACGCCCACCGGACGAGACATTAACAAGCACGGCATTGATCCCGATGTGGAAATCAAGCTGACCGAAGCTCAACAAAAAGATTTAATTCGAGAGCGCGATAAAATTGGCACTCCTGCGGATCCCCAGTTTGCCAAAGCGTTGCAAACGTTGACTGAAGAAACCACGGCTAAGAAACCGCTGCGATCGCCAGAATCTAAAACCAGCTCATCAACGAATAATTCCTCAACTAGCAATTAATCTCAGTTTAAGCAACGAACTGAGCACAGGCTAAATAGGCTTGCATTGGCCTGCCCGGATTAGGCCAACTCGTTTAGCGATCGCTTCATTACGGGAACTAAACGGCCCCCAGCGCTTGAGTGATCTGGCCGCGTCCAGAGATTCATTCTCAGCAGGTTCAGCAGGGAGATCCAGCTCTGAGACTATTTCGCAATGGCCTGTAGAGTTCTGAACAATGTACCAATTGTTAGTAGAAGTCATAATGCAAACAAATTCACAGCAATCTTGATACTTTAGATTCCACTCTGGGAAAGCTGTTATCTATGGAATCTCTATTTCGGAGTTTCTTTACGATCGTATGTAGGGTTCTATCGTAGCAGAGTACCTATGACACCAGAATCTCAGCGTCCATCCATTACCCCTCCTCCCGCTCCACGGGTTCCTCCGGCACCACCCCCTCCCATGCGCCCCGGCGGAACAACGGTGGTCATGGAACCGGAGTCTACTCGAGTCATGCCCCAATCGCCTGACTCGACTGGGATCGTAACCAGTTCTCAGTACGATCGTTCAACCCACACCCAGGCAACAGAAATCAAGGGTACATCCGGATCGGCCCCAGAGGCGACCAAAGCCAATGCTGACTCCACTGCGATGAATGCACCCGCCAAGCATCGGGCGGCGGCCTCTCCCTTTCAATCTGCACGCCCTCAGAATGGTTCACCCACGTTGGCGGAAATTGTGCGGCGAGCCTTCGATAAAGGATTTTCCGATGTTCACCTCGGGGTAGGAGAAGTCCCACGCTTTCGCGATCGTGGACAAATGGAGCCGACGGAGTGGCCCGTGACCGATCGTGAAACCTTCTATAGCTGGATGCGCGAAGTTCTCAGCGAAGAAGACATCGAGAAGTTTGAAAAAACCCTAGACTATGACGGAGCAACTCAGTACGAGTTTGCGCGGGTACGGATCAATATTTTTGACGCACTCCATGGCCCCAGCATGGTGATGCGATTGATTCCTCTGAAAATTCTGACGATGGAGCAGTTGAATCTGCCACCTGTCTTTAAAGATATCTGTCATTATCACAAGGGGCTAATTTTGGTGACAGGGCCAACGGGTTCTGGGAAATCAACCACAATGGCCGCGATGATTGACTACATGAACAAGGAAATGCCCAAGCACATTATTACGATCGAAGATCCGATCGAATTTGTGCACACTAGCCAAAAGTGCTTGATCAAGCACCGGGAAGTGGGTATCAACACCCTCAAGTTTGACAACGCCCTCAAAGCGGCTCTGCGGGAAGACCCCGACGCAATTCTCGTGGGGGAAATGCGGGATAAGGAAACCGTGAATACAGCTCTGAAAGCAGCGCAAACCGGGCACTTGGTCATGGGAACCCTGCACACCAACAGCGCTGTAAAAACGATTGAACGGGTTTTAGGGTTGTATCAACCTGAAGAACAACCAGCAATGCGGGTTGCATTGGCAGAATCATTAATTGCAGTCATCGCCCAAGGGTTGTGTCGCACCACCGATGGTAAGCGGGCAGCCTTCCACGACATTATGATTAACACCGATGCTATTCGGGATTACATCCGCCGGGGTGAACTGGATGAAATTGAAGGTGTCATTGCGCGTTGTGGCTTTGATGGCATGTGTACGATGAACCAGTCACTCTACAAGCTGTACGAAGAAGGCCGAATTACGGAAGAAGTCGCCCTAGAAATGGCTCCGAAGGTCAACGAAATGGCGCAAATGCTACGGGGTCGAGTTTAAACCCGTACTACGCGATCGCGTTTAAACCCGGTAGTATACGGTGTCTGGTTAGTCTTTGAATGAAATGTTTGTTTTGGGGACAGGGTCATACCTGTCCTTTTATCGTTTATGTTGCATTTCTCGAGGTCTCAGGCACCGTGCGGTGAGAGCAGTCTTCCCACGAGCTAAAACTTCTGACCCAGACCGAATTGAATCCGGTTGTCGCCTCGATCGGTAAAGGCCCAATCGGCTCGCAGGATGCCAAAGGGGGAATTAACCCGTAACCCAGCTCCTACCCCCAAGCCATTCCCAGGACGACCTCGCTGCACTCCTGGCTCACCAATCACGGCGTTACTGGAACCCAAGTCAGACGCATAATCTGCAAAGACAGTCCCTCCGACAATTTTGTAAATCGGGAAACGGTATTCCGCCGATGCTTGGACATAGCTACGCCCTGTGCCCACTTCCCCCTGACCGTAGCCCCGCACAGAATTGACACCACCCAAGGTAAAGGCATTATAGGGCGGCAAATCACCGATCGTGGTTCCAGCCTGCACATTAAAGGCCAGTACTTCCTGCTTCGTCGGATCTTGGGAACGATTAAAAATGCCAATGGGAATATATTGGCTATAGTTAGCAGTCAGGCGATTAGATAAGACATTACCAACACCAATAGGAATTGATTGCTCAGTGCTTAAACTCAGCAATGAACCTTGGGTTGGATTAGTAGGATTATTGCGTTTGTCTCGAGACGCTGTAAACCCAACGGTATAGAGATCATCCAAGCCCGTACCACTCCAAGATAGGGGATTACCTTGGCCATCCTGTTTGACCAACTTACCATCCTGATCTCGCAAACTAACGCGGGTATAATTTAACCCGATCGAACCTTGCCAATCTTGGTTATTGTCAAGCGGTCGATTGAACGATACACCACCCCCAAAGCGACCTTCTCGAACGCGATCGCCATTGGCCAACTTAATATCATCATCAAAAACGCGGGATAAGCCCCGTTCTCGAAATCCATTAATGCTATAGCCCCAGGCATTGGGATTACTATCACGGTAGGGATTGCTAAAACGTCCATTAAACTGAACATCTTTAGAACCAATTAAAACACTACCGCCAATCTGTTGGCCAATCCCATTGAAGTTGAAATCATTATAGGAAACACTGCCATATAACCCCGCATCACTGCTGTAACCACCTCCCAGATTCGCGCGACGGGCTTGCTGTTCAGCTAGGTTGTAAACCACGATCGTATTTTGCGGATCACCTTCCAGGGTGACTCGTCCACCCAGAAATAGTCCAGTTTTAACTAAGCGATCGAGATCCGCTTTAGCCGCACTTTCCTGGAAGGGTGCGCCTTTAGCCAACTTAGTTTCTCGCTGAATAAAGCTTTCTCGGGTACGACCTTGGATCGTTTTACCTTGGTCATCCACCGTACGGCCAAATTCATCCACAAACCGAATCCGAATATCACTGATTTGTCCTTCCGCTGCGGTAATCCGAAGAACGCCCTCACGGGTGGATTCCAAGCCCAAGACTGTCGCTACACTATACCCATTCTGGCGGTACCACTGGTTCAGATCTCGCACACCCTGGTTGAGTTTAGACGGCTGCACAGGTTTACCCAACTGATCTTGGAAGATGCGATTAGCCACTTCTAGAGTCAGGGCTTTTGCGTTAATTAATTGAAGCGATCGTACGATCGTGGGTTCCACAACAAACGTCACTGCGATGCCATTATTATTGGCTCGACTATTTACTTTAGCATTAGCAAACACACCCGTTTCTAACAACGCTGCAATATCAGCTTGCAATTGATTTCCACTAGTTTGTCCCCCCGGTTGAGTTGAAATTGCTTGACGGGCAATGCGTTGCAGTTCCTCATCGACTCCTTGAATCGTGACATCCGTAACCATCACCGCCAAATCCGGGGCTAGGGCTGGCTTTGTAGCTGGGTTAGACTTTGTAGCTGGGTTAGACTTTGTAGCTGGGCTAGACTTTGTAGCTGGGCTAGACGGTTTACTGGTAGAAGACAAGCTCACTTTCGCTGGACTTTGGGCAGTTGTTCGCTGAGTTGACTGAGTCTTTGGTTGCGCGATCGAAGTGGGTTTGGCAGCGAGTTGGTTCGTATGGGTACTCGCTTGAGCGATTGGATTAGATAGCGATTGCGCGATCGGTAATTCAACGGATCGGGCAACGGTTGGCGTAACAGGCTGTGTCGCAGGTGGCTTAGCAGATTGTACGGACAGTGTTGAGGGGGTCGCGATCGATCTGGGCGATGGCATCGCAGATGTTTGAACAGTTGCAGTTCGCTCAACAGGCAGGGGAAGTTTTTCCGGTTGCGCGATCGATTTTGTCGTAGGAATGACAACGGGAATCTCTTCCGCATCAACTACCACATCCGTTGCCTTGGGCATTGGGGTGGGAGTCGCGGCTTGGGTGGGTTGTTGTGTAATATCCCACGCGGAAAGGGCGGTGAGAGCGCAAACTGCAACTGTGGGGAGACGCATAAAATCTAGGACAGAGAATTAGGATGAAACGACTCGATCGATTAGATATTTTGGGTTAAAAATATCCATAGGGCCATCAAAGATTCCTACTGAGCACTAGGACGCAGGGCGAGCAAAGATGTTCCGAAAAATAATTTGGCCAGCTACTAGGTTTGCCTGCATCCTATTCGAGGGATTGATACGATCGTATCTTGTCCAGTCCAGTTACTCACCTTTGCCACCGTGAATTGATCTAAAACCTCTCAGTCACACTTCGGAGTAGACTTTTGGCAATTATCAAAGGCGATCCATTAAACAGAGAATTTACGGCCTAATTTACGAATGACAACCTAGTTTACAAATAATAATTGTCATGAAAATACTGTATACTCATTCAAGTTTCTGGGTACTTTAGAAGCGATTGCACCCTTTGCTTTGCGACCTGAATTCTATGCCCTCTTCTGCTAGTACCCCACCTCAAATGTTTGTACAGCTCCCCGGCTACGAATGGATTGAGACTCTATATCAGGGATCTCGTACCATCGTCTACCGAGCCCTGCAGAAGGAATCACAGCAACCTGTAGTCATTAAGGCGCTCAACCAAGAGTATCCAAGTGTTAGTGAACTCGTTCAGTTTCGCAACCAATACACCATCACGAAAAATTTGCAGCTTGTCGGAATGGTGCGTACGCTCAGCCTTGAACCCGTTGGACACAGTTATGCCCTCGTCATGGAAGACCTAGGCAGTATCTCACTAAGAGAGTATGCGCAACAACAGTCTCTCAACTTAGCTGAAGTTTTGACGATCGGGTTGCAAATCACTGACATTCTCCACGAGTTATGCCAACACCAAATCGTCCACAAAGATATTAAACCCGCTAACATCCTCATTCACCCAGAGTCCAAGCAAGTCAAGCTCATCGACTTCAGCATTGCT
>NZ_JBLZFX010000098.1:0-22980 GCF_050753345.1 Alkalinema pantanalense CENA528
GGCTTGGTACACTGAACGTAATCAATTGCAAAAGGCAGTAGATTGGCAGTTTACTACTGCCGATGCTCGGATTCGACTGAAGCGCCTCTATCCACAAATTGAAAACTGACAGTCCACTAGTCCCGTCCGTCTGAGGGTTGGCAGCAGACTATTTCTGATTTGAGGGTTGTTCTACAATAGGGATTTAAATAGCTGAGCGTAAACTTTTGAAAAATTTTCAAGTTGTTTATGTAAGGCTGTCTAGTCCAAGACAGTCTAGTTAGTGTTGCCCGGATAGTAGGTAGGGTGTAGAGAGATTGGTATCGTGTGTGATATTCTAACCCAGCTACGGAGTGGGCAATTGCTCATGGTCAATAGCCGCAAGCGGAATGGCTTGATTCTCTACAAGCCGTTTCATGCTGAGTTTGCTGGCCCTGGGGCTGCGATCGGAGGAGAGTTTGATCGCAACTGTGAACGAGTCGTTTGCGTGGGTGAGCTCTCTGTGATTGAGCCAAGCTCCAGCGACGATCGTCAAAAGGCTTACTTAATCCGACGGCAATGGATTCGGCTCATCCAGCAAATTACAGACACGCCGGATGCCCATCAACGGGTCAGGATGCTGTTACAACAATTCGAGAACTATTTTTCATCGGAGACGATTAAACAAGTGCCCGATGAGGCGTTTGCCCAGTTAGTTGGAGTTTTGCCGCACACGGTCTATCGAGTGCGGCATTCTGCTCCATCGGCTTCAGAGAACGTTAATTCATAGATTGCATTACGCAGGATAGATCCGAATCCGTCGGTTGGGCTCATCGCCAAAGCTGCGGGAAGTCAGGTGATAGTGTTCCACCAATTCATGTTGCATTTTGCGAACATTGGCCGATCGGGGCAGCAGCTCCACGGGTTGCCCCTTGGGAATGACAATTTGTTCCACGGCCAACCGTGCTTCTTCCAGGGCTTCTAACTCATCGTCTGTATCTCCTCGGGTAAAGAGACTCAAATCCGGCGTTTCCGGTTCGCTGGGGTCATCCATGTTCAGGAGTCGCCGCAGCCCTAGGGCAATTTGGGGAATGCTGCTGGATTTCAGCGTGTGGATGGGAATTTGGCGGGCCTTAGCTAAGTGGCGCAACTTGGAGTGATTTTTAACATGGGAGCGCAGGGCTAAAACGGCATCTGCTGAGTCGATATCTTTGGTTAAAACGATCGGTAGATTCAGCGTCGTGATTAACTGATCTAACTGGTGCCGACCAATGCCGTAGGGGTAAACCTGAAGGGGCAATTCTTCGCCATTGGCTCCATAGTGGGCTTCTACGGCAGAGACGCCATCGAAGCTATTGCCCAACGATCGATCCAACAGGTGCTCAAACTCCCGCCGTTCCAGACTGGGATTGGAAATGGCCTGCATCCGACCGGACGATCGCCAACCCACGGGCTTATCGGGCACGGCGACGGGGCCACTGCTGTAGGTGGAACCATTAGCGTAGGATGGCCCGCCATAGGAGGATCCGCTGTAGGGCGGTTGGCCACCGAGGGGGGCAACTTTGAGGGGGCGATTTTTTGGCGGAATGGGGACGGGGCCACCGGACTCCTGGGTAATGATGACCTGGCCTTTGCTGTCTACGGTGCGGACTTGGGGATTGGGCTGCCGTCCCCGCAGCAGCATGTCTACGGTTTGGCCAACCTCTTCATGCACTGTCCATTTCTGCCGCTCCAACATTTCCACGGCAATGTCAAAGGTGGGAGGTGCTTTGCGTTCCAGCACACTTTTTTGACTGCCGCGCCGACGGGCTTCTTCGTCGCTCAGGGTGACGGATTGAATCCCACCGATCAAATCGGATAGGGTGGGATTTTTCATCAGGTTTTCCAACTGGTTGCCGTGGGCTGTGCCGACCAGTTGCACCCCCCGTTCGGCGATCGTGCGGGCGGCGAGGGCTTCTAACTCCGTGCCAATTTCATCAATCACGATGACTTCCGGCATGTGGTTTTCCACGGCTTCGATCATGACTTGGTGTTGCAGTTCCGGTTGGGCCACTTGCATCCGCCGCGCTCGACCGATCGCCGGGTGGGGGACATCGCCATCCCCAGCAATTTCGTTGGAGGTGTCGATAATCACGACTCGCTTTTTCAGGTCATCAGCCAGGACGCGGGCAATTTCCCGCAGGGCCGTGGTTTTGCCAACACCGGGACGCCCCAGCATGAGAATCGATTGTCCACTCTCCACCAGATCGCGAATCATGCCGATCGTGCCAAAAACCGCGCGACCGACTCGACAGGTCAAACCAATCACATCCCCTCGGCGATTGCGAATGGCACTGATGCGATGCAGGGTTCGTTCAATGCCCGCGCGGTTATCGCCGCCAAAATCCCCCACCCGTTGAATGCTCTCTTGCAAATCCTCCAAGGTGATTAAGCGATCGGACAAATATTCAGCTTTGCCAGGAAAGCGGGCTTCCGGTTGTCGCCCCAAGTCCATCACCACTTCCACCAACAGATTTTTTTGAGGATGGGCTTGCAAGGTGGTGCGTAAGTCCGGCGGCAAAATGTCTAACAGTTTGTCTAAATCATCGGTAATTTTGTGTTCTACTACCGTTTGGGACGTAACACCGCTTGATGGATCATCCATGGTAGAGGATGTTTCAAAATCAGTAGAAATGTTATCAACGGAAGAATTGGAATCGCTAGTGTGATGGGACAAATGATGATTGGATGAATTAGACACGTTGTGATTAGACAGGTTATCGGGATACAGGCTGTCGATCGATTCGGTCATAAAGAATTTCAAAGAAGAAAAGGAAATTTCATCAAGAATCGTGTTATCTCGGGAAATACTCCCAAGATCGAGTTTATGTCACATTTCCTAGTCCATGGGCGTTAACCAGGCTACAGCCGAGCGAAATTTTTTAAGGGAGAAACCAAATTGGTCGCAAGTTCGACCCCTGCCCAAAGCAGATCGGGGTGGTCTTCCAATCGTGTGGACCTGCGTTCTTCCAACTGATGTAAAACAGGTTGAAGAATCGATCGCGCGTAACTGCCATAGGCCACTCCAGCAATGGTGGGTGGAGTTAGGCTTCCGGTTGCTATCCCAGGGGGGACACCCTCCGATGTCGTCATTCTAGCGAGACTATTTCTCGACTGCATGGCAACGAATCGTTCTTTTTCGTCTGACTGGCTAGGATCCGGTATGACCTGAGGGGCAGAAAGCCAGTCCAGCGATCGCAATTTTTCCACAGTATGGCGATTGGTTCCGCCAGCCAGTTGCACAAATCCCGGTAATCCGGCTTGCAAGACCTTTTGCCCCAGTTGAATGCAAGCCCGAGTGGCTCCATCCCCAATGTCACCGCTCATGGGCCGACCATCGGTCTGCCAGACGAGGGCGCAGGAAGAAGGCAAAGTAGGCTGGATCAAGGTCGCTAAGGCCCAGAGGTAATCGATTAACTCCTCCCCATCGGGACAACTCACGGCGATTAATTTAAGCCGATCACACTGGGGTTGAATCGATCGCCAGAGTCGCTGAAAATCCTCAAACCGCCCCACTTGGGTATGGATTTCCACCGCATCGACCCCCGCTTGTAGAACCGTGGGCGCAATCACCTCCGGCGCGTAAACGTAGGAACGGGCATGGATTTGTTCGATCGGGCAAATGGGCAAACAGCGACCACAGCCATAGCACAGGGCATCAATCACCCCAGCGTAGTCCGGCCGAAACACGATCGCCTCAGCGGGGCAAACCTTTTCGCAGGGTCTCGGACAGTCGGTAGGACAGGCGGTGCTAGAAAATTCTGCTTTGCGAAAATGCGGATCTTCACCATCATTCAAGCTCACCATGAGCCACGGCGTTGTGTCTCCATTGTAGCTCGGTCGATGGGAATTTGGGTGAAATTTTGGTACTAGAGTATTAGCGATCGCGATGGCTTCCCGCACGGTGGCAATAATGGCTGGATCGGCAGCCACATCAATGCAATCGACTCCGGCTAAGCTGTAGACGATCGCTAAATTGCGGATGGCCGGAATATGTTGATAGCTGGCACCGCAGATCAGTTTGACCCATTGCCCGGTTTCTAGAGAGATGCGAGGACGTTGAAGCTGCATTAGCGTAGAGTAAACGCACTATCGGCGCGATTGAAAAATTCCAGTTCCCCGGAGCAGATCGAGAAAGGCAAAGACCGCCGGAGGATGTAACATCTCTGCAACCACCGCTGCACCAATGACTCGCTCCAAGGGCACGGGTAACGATCGTACCGCGATCGATTCCGGAATGGGCATGGCGGCGAGTCGCGGCAAAATGGCAGCCCCCAATCCCTGGGCCACCATACTGACGATCGTAGAATCTTCTTTAACTTCGTAGGTGGCCTTGAGCGATCGGCCCCACTTGGCCCAATGCTCACGCACCGCCGAGGTACATTCCGCATAGTTGTAGAGAATGAACTCCTGATCCGCCAACATTTCCCAGGTCAATTGTTCCGGCAGGGTGGGATTGCGATGGGGCAGGAGTACGACAAATTCATCCCGCGCAATTTCCCAGGTGTCAAATTCCGCCGATCGGGGCAAAGGAACTAAACCAATATCTACCTTGCCTTCCCGTAGGAGCTGGTCGATCGTCGTGGGGTCGCTTTCCGTCAAGGTCACTTCAATTTGGGGAAAGCGATCGCGAAACTGCACAATTTTTGACGGTAACAAGTGGGTCGCTGCACTACGAAACGAAGCAATGCGTACTTGTCCGCCATGTAAGCCCTTGGCCTGCTGGACTTCCTGCTCCATGCGTTGGCGTAGATCCAACATTTGGCGGGCGTAGGGTAAAAGACGTTCTCCCGTTTGGGTGGGATAGGCTCCAAATCGGCCTCGATGCAGAATTGGCACGCCTAATTCATCTTCCAAGGCCGCGATCGCCCGACTGATTGCAGCTTGGGAGACATCCAGATCCAAGGCCGCAGCGGAAAAGCTGCCCCGCTCAACCACTGCCATTAACGCTTGGAGGTGAAAAATGTTCATTCAGCACATCAATTCGAATTTTGCATAAACGTACCCTGGATTCTGTTTTGTTCCTCAAGGAGGGTAGAAGTTAGCTTAGGGACATCAAAGTTAACTTGAGTAAACAGATTTTAAGAATTCTAGAATCTGCCACTCATTGCTAGACAACGCCAACGTTTTACTGATTGCACCTATGTTTGAACTGCTGCCTTACCATCGCTTTCGAGATACGCCTAGTGTTAGTTTTTTTGATATTACAATTTCAGGATCCAATGCCCGTGATTTAGTCATCCATGAAGGCCCTGCCATCAGTCCCAACAATACGGACGAGGGCTACTGGCAGTTTTATATGCATCCCAACCAAGAGGACAATTTAATGGCTTTGTCCGGGGGCCGCACCTTTTACCTCGTCAACTTTAGTTGGGATTATCCATTCCACATGGTGCGGCTAGAGGCTAAGGGCGCGATTCTGCGAATTCCGCCGGGAACCTTCCACCGATCGGTATCGGATCCCAATGGGTCGATCGTGCTGAATCAGGCGGTGCGGCTAGCGGAGACGACGGTGGAAAAGGAATTTCGCGTTTACAGCAGTGCGGACATTCCCCGCTTAATGCAGGTAACGGCTAAAACGGCACCGCCCCCCAAAATGCATGGCTTCCGTGAAATTGAACTCCGGCTAGCCTCTTGATGCGGCTCCAGACATCGGGGCTCTGATGGGTCACCCTGGATGGCACGATCGTCCGACCGAAGAACCCCGATGTCTCAACTCAGCGCAATCTCCCAAATCATTTCCCCTCCATTCTAAAAGCGTTCAACGTAATCCTTCAGTTCGCCACTCATACGACGAATCCCCCGCAGTTGATCTTCTTTGATAAAGGACAGCGCAAATCGGCTTACCCAACCTGAGAACCGCTCTTGGTAGAGGTATTTCGTTACGGCAGGCCCTACATCCTGCAACTCCAGCGCCACGTCACTCCGAAAGCCGGGAATGGATGCTTTCCAGTGCAGGTTAAATGTGGGTTGGAGTTGCGTCACCGTTGCCTTGAATTCCACTGGATCGTCTCCCGGTACCCGTCGCAGGGCTAATACGATCGATTGCCCTGCTTGGAAGGACAACTTGGGGCTGCAATCGTAGAGAAAGGTGTTCCAAAACCGCCACCGATCTTTGTAGACTAATGCTTCCCAGACGGCTTGGCGGGGGGCAGAAATCAAGGTTTCATGATAAAGCGTTGGCATAATTGCAGCTCATCGAAGCTCTCCTTTTCTATTCTGCACGCTGATTTTTGAATTCTGAAGGTTGACTTGTGAAGAAGGAAAGATGGGCCACGATCGTTGCGAATTCCTGGAGAGGTCTTTCCTTACTCCCAGCAATCTATCTTAAAATTAAGAGTTTGCACTCTTACCGGAATAGGCATCCATGGCACAGTTGACCCCAAATCCTAGCTACAGTTTGACCCTTCGTGTTCAAGTTCCGAATCGTCCCGGTATGCTGGCCAATATCACCCAGGCCGTATCTAATTTGGGGGGGAACTTCGGACATATCGAGTTGATTGAACAAACCCGTGATGTTGCGATTCGGGAAATCAACGTCAATGCCGCCAGCGAAGACCATGCGGAATCGATTACTGAAGCGGTCAAGGCACTCCCTGAGGTGAAGGTCTTGGATGTCTACGATCGCACGTTTACCCTGCATCGTGGCGGCAAGATTACGGTACAAAGCAAGCAAGCTTTACACGGACAGGACGACCTAGCGATGGCCTATACTCCCGGTGTGGGTCGGATTTGTAAGGCGATCGCGGCGGAACCGGAGCGGGTGTATGAACTGACAATCAAGCAAAACATGGTCGCGATCGTCACCGATGGTAGTGCTGTGCTGGGATTGGGTAACCTGGGGCCAGAAGCCGCCATGCCTGTGATGGAAGGCAAGGCCATGCTGTTTAAAGAATTTGGTGGGGTGGATGCCTTCCCAATTTGCGTGGATACTCAGGATACCGACGAAATTGTCGAAACGGTCAAACGGATTGCACCCGTATTTGGTGGCGTCAATTTAGAAGATATTGCTGCGCCCCGCTGTTTTGAAATCGAAGCGCGGTTGCAACGGGAATTGAATATTCCAATTTTCCATGACGATCAACACGGTACGGCGATCGTGGTTTTGGCGGCCTTAACCAATGCGTTAAAGCTGGTTCAGAAAGACATCAGCCAAGTGAAGATTGTGATCAACGGTGCGGGGGCTGCGGGCATTGCCGTGGGGAACCTGCTGAAGAAAGGGGGGGCACAAACGATTTGGTTGTGTGACTCGAAGGGCATCGTCTCCCGCGATCGGACTGATTTAAACGAAGCGAAACAGGCTTTTGCCGTTGACCAGGCGGGGGATTTAGCATTAGCGATGCAGGGAGCCGATGTGTTTCTAGGCTTAAGTGCACCCGGTGTCGTTCGCGTAGAAATGGTGAAATCCATGGCGCAGGATCCCATTGTTTTTGCTATGGCGAATCCGATTCCTGAAATCCAGCCGGAATTGGTTCGGGATCTGGTTGCAGTGATGGCGACTGGTCGGAGTGACTATCCTAATCAAATTAACAACGTTCTAGCGTTTCCCGGTGTGTTTCGTGGAGCATTGGATTGCCGAGCCACAACCTTAACCACCAATATGTTCCTCCAAGCGGCCTTAGCGATCGCGTCCTTGGTCAATCCCCAGGAACTCAACCGTGAACATATTGTGCCTTCTGTGTTTGACGATCGCATTGCTCCAGCGGTTGCCGCAGCGGTTCAAAAAGCAGCGCGCGAAGATGGCGTTGCCCAACACTAGAGAAGAATAAAATCACGGATTTGGCCTCGACAACCTGTTAGGTCTGGGCTTGTCGAGTGGGTTGGGGACAAGATCTGAAAATATTACCTAACCCTTTTCTGCTGCCCCTTCTCTTCTGCATGAGAGAGGGGGCTGATTCGTTCTTGGATCACGTGATATACACCCGTTAAGACTCAAATCTTAGGGTACGCTAGGGCTCAAGTTTGAGCGTGAGTACAGAACAGGGGGCATGGTGCAGGACATAGTGACTCACACTGCCTAGCAGAAGTTCTTTCAGCCCAGAATGACCGCGACTGCCGATCAGAATTAAATCGGCGTCCCACGACTGGGCCAACTCACAAATGACCCGTCCAGGATGTCCCGGCAGTTGGCGGATTTCGGTGACTATATTGGCTTGGTTAGCGGTGGTGGCGAACGATCGAAGTTGCTCCAGTTTCGCGCCTGCGTAGGTTTCCCATTCCCGTCGCCAGAGTTCGATCGTGGAGTCGCTGCCCGGTGACCAGTATTGCGGGTCTACCCCCGGCGGAACCAGGATGGGACTGCCTTCTTCGTTTCCCGATAATACATGCAGTAACAGCAATTCTGCTGCGTTGCACTGCGCGAGAGACAGGGCAGTTTGAAAGATGGATGCTCCAGCCGATGAGCCATCCAGGGCAACTAGGATTTTCTTAAACATAGGTTTACCCTGCGATCGTGTCCTATGCTTTTATCCTACGCAATAGGTTGACTGACAGGCTGAATAGCGGGCATTTTGCCACTAAACTTATTGCTCATTTCCGGTAGGAGCACAATTACAGGCAGTAGGATAGAAGTATAGAAGCATTCAGCACCGAGATTGGCAGTGGGAGATCGGGGTAGAGAATACGGTGCGATGCCATACCTGAACCCCGACCGGGAGGTCAGCCATGTCTTGCTTCAGGCTTGCCGGGATGATTGTTGACGTACTCCACAGGACGCTATTTCCGGGAACGGTGATGGTGGAGGATGGCAAAATTCGATCGATTCAACGGCAGGATAGCGTAACTGCGGAGCAATACATTTTGCCGGGATTGGTGGATGCTCATATTCACCTCGAAAGTTCCCTTTTGCCGCCCACGGAATTTGCCCGATTAGCCACCGTCCATGGCACCGTGGCCACGGTGTCCGACCCCCATGAAATCGCTAACGTTTTAGGGCTAGCGGGCATTCACTGGATGGTGAGTCAGGCGGCAAAAACGCCCATGGAAATTGCCTTTGGTGCGCCGTCTTGCGTTCCTGCAACGCCCTGTGAAACCGCAGGCGCAACCCTCTCGATCGAGGCCATTCGCACGCTGTTTGAGCAGGAGGGACTGACCTATCTCAGCGAAATGATGAACGTGCCAGGAGTCTTGGTGCGGGATGGGGAGGTGATGGCGAAAATTGCCTTAGCGCGCGAGTTTGGTTATCCGATCGATGGCCATGCGCCCGGTTTACGGGGAGCGGCGGCACAACGCTATGCTGCGGCGCAGATTTCCACGGATCACGAATGTTTTACCCTGGAAGAAGCCCTAGATAAGCTAGCAGCGGGCATGAAAATCCTGATTCGGGAAGGGTCAGCGGCTAAAAATTTTGAGGCATTACATCCGTTGATTGATCGCTATCCCGATCGCTGTATGTTTTGTAGCGACGATCGCCACCCCGATGATTTGGTCAATGGGCATATTAATCGATTGGTACAGCGATCGATTGCTTTGGGTCATGATGTGATGAATGTTTTGCAAATTGCCTGTGTGAATCCAGTACAGCATTATGGCTTAAAGGTGGGGTTGTTGCAGGTGGGAGATCCGGCGGATTTGATTGTGGTCAATAACTTGCAAGACTTCCAAGTTCAGCAAACCTACTGCAAGGGGCAACTGGTCGCGAAGAATCAGCAAGCCTTGTTACCCCACCAATCCGTTGAGTTAATTAACAACTTCCATACTTGTGAACAGCCGATCGCAGCCTTCGCCATTTCAGCGGTAGGTCGAGCGGGGCAATGGGTGCGGGTGATGCAGGCGATCGACGGCCAGTTAATCACGCCAGAAGTACACTTGCCTGCGTTGGTGGAATCGGGGGCTGTGCAGAGCGATGTGACACGAGATGTGTTGAAAATTGCGGTGGTCAATCGTTACAACCATCAACCACCAGCCCTAGGGTTGGTTCAGAACTTTGGATTGCGGCGTGGGGCGATCGCCTCCAGTGTGGCCCACGATTCCCATAACATTGTGGCGGTGGGAACGACGGACGGGGAATTGTGCGCAGCGGTGAATGCGGTGATTCGTGCCCAAGGGGGAATTGCGGTCGTGGAGGGCGATCGGGTGGAGGTGCTGCCATTGCCGATCGCGGGGTTGATGAGTGACCAGGAGGGCTATGGGGTGGCGGCTCACTATGCAGCGTTGACGCGCCGAGCGCAAGAATTGGGATCGCCACTAACTTCACCCTTTATGACGTTGTCTTTTATGGCCTTGTTAGTGATTCCCGAGTTAAAGATGAGCGATCGGGGATTATTCAGGAACTCAGATTTTCAATTTGTTCCGCTGTGGGTGGATAGGGATTAAACAACTCTCGTAATTTTTGCGACTTTGGGCATTGATTCAGCGATAATGCGGGCATTCTAAGGGGGAGAGGATTGTTGTGAAAATGGGTGAGAGTTGTCCATCATGCTGAGTCGGAATGGGGTGTGGAGCTTATCTGTGGCGCTGTGCCTTGGGTTGTCCTTGGGATTGGGTGCTTGCCAAAAGCAATCGATCGCCCCGGTCACAGTTTTGCGATCCAATGCGTTGCCCCAGGATGCCAAGATTCAGGTTTACATGAACCAAAATCCGACAGCGGAGTTTCAAGAACCTTACCGTCCTATTCAACGAGCTGGGGATAACCTCGAACAGCAAATTATTGATACGATTAATCAGGCGCAATCCACGATCGACGTGGCGGTGCAGGAATTTCGGCTACCGAATGTGGCGAAGGCATTGCGCGATCGCTCGGCAGCAGGAGTCAGGGTAAGGGTAGTCTTAGAAAACCAATACTTTAAACCCTACAGTACTTATACTGCTGCGGAGATTGCACAATTAGACGATCGTGAAAAGTCTCGCTATGAAGAGGCAAAACGATTTATTGATACGAATGCTGATGGTCAGTTAAGTTCTGATGAGATCGCTGATCGGGACGCTTTAGTAATTCTCGATCGAGCTAATCTTCCACGAATTGATGATACTGCTGATGGCTCTAAAGGTAGTAATTTAATGCACCACAAGTTTATGGTGGTGGATGGCCGTTCGGTGATTACAACATCGGCGAATTGGACAACATCGGATGTACTGGGTGATGTGGGTGTGCCTGCCAGTCGTGGCAATGCTAATAATTTCCTGAAAATTGAGAGTCCTGAATTAGCCAAGTTATTCGCTGAGGAATTTAATATCCTGTGGGGGGATGGCCCCGGCGGCAAGCGGGACAGTCGGTTTGGCAATCGCAAGCCCTTTCGGGGGGTACGGCAGGTTAAGGTGGGGGATGCGTTGGTGGAGGTACAATTTTCGGCGACCCCACGTAAGGTGAGTTGGCAACAATCGACCAATGGGTTAATTGCCAAGACGTTGACTCAAGCGAAGTCGTCGATCGCCATGGCGTTATTTGTCTTTTCTGACCAACAGTTGGTGAATGCGCTGGAACCGGTGAGCCAGCGAGGGGTGAAGATTCAGACTTTAATTGAACCAGGCTTCGCCTATCGATTTTATAGTGATGGGTTAGACATGTTGGGTGTGACGTTGCATGATACATCCCGCGATCGCTGCCGGATCGATCCGACGAATCGCCCCTGGAAACAGCCGATTAAGACGGTGGGGGTTCCTAAAATGCCCCCTGGAGATTTGCTACACCATAAATTTGGAATTGTCGATAACAACACAGTGGTTATGGGCTCCCACAACTGGACGGAAGCAGCTAATCGCGGTAATGATGAAACACTTTTGGTAATTCATAGCAAAACGGTAGCGGCTCATTACAAGCGGGAATTTGAGCGGTTGATGCAATCAGTGACCTTGGGGGTACCGCCTGCATTGCAGAAGAAGATTGCCAAGCAGCAGGACGATTGTAAGAATGTGAAGTCTTCGATCGACCAGTCTGGGCGGGTGAATGTAAATACTGCAACGGTAGAAGAATTGGATCAGTTGCCGGGAATCGGTAAGAAGTCAGCGGAACGGATTCTGGCTGCCCGTCAGCAGCGGCCTCTGCGAGGGTTACAGGATTTGGCGCAGATCCCCGGCATGACCCCGAAGAAGCTGCAAAAACTGGGCGATCGGGTGACATTCTAGCCAGGGCTGCTGTAAATCGTTGCTACAGGTATCCTTCCCCAGCGGTTAGCACTTGCGTTGCCGTCAGATGGAGCTGTGGGAAGCTTGGGGACACAATTGCTGCTTCTCCTGCAAAGGCTTGAAACTGGTACGCGCCATTGATTAAGGTGCCAACCTTCACCCAAGCGAGATCGGGATCAATAATCCACAGTTCAGGAATGCCACGTTCAGCATACTCCCTAGCTTTTGTTCATAATCTCGTCGATAGGATTCCTGATCCTTACGACTGTTCGAAGCGACTTCAATTACCAACAACGGGGTCGGTGCGTCAGCCCGGAGAATTTTGCCGTCTGCCATGATTGCAGCTTTGGAGGCTGACGAATGGACGATCAAATCTGGTTGCCTTGCCGTGGCTTGGGTCGAACTGACGCTGATTTGATGCCTAATGACGAGATGTTGCCGAGGAATTCCCAAATCTGCCAAGACAAAGACGAGAAACATGGCGATCGCGAGATTCAGCGGATTCTCTGCACCTATTTCGACTAATGCTCCATCGACCAATTCATAGCGAGCATCTGTCCCATCGTCGTAGGTCAGATATTCTTCCAAGGTCATTTTTTGTTGGGTGATGGCCATGAATCGCTTCCCTGCTTAGGGATTTGCAAAGAAATAATATTCCCTCTTCATTCCCCTACCCTCCTACCCTTTTACTCTCCTACCCCTACCCAATTGGGATTTTATTTATGCACTGTTCCCTTACTGGGATGCCTCTATTCTAATCGAAGGGTTCGTTATACTGAAGCAACGCTTTTAAGTGAACACCTTGCAATTAAAGGCCGCAAATTAACGTTGTACAACCGCTAGCTCAATGAATCCAACAATTGAACTACAAATTCGTGAACTGGAAGAACGGCTGAGACATGCGATGCTGGCGTCGGATGTGGCGGTTTTGGAAGAACTGCTGGCTCCCGACATCATCATCACCAGCCACCTCGGCGATCGCTTGACGAAACAGGATGATCTCGCGGCCCATACCTCCGGTGCCTTCAAAATCGATGAACTGCAACCGTCGGAACAAGTGATCCAAGTCCATGGTGAGGTGGCGATCGTCTCTGTGCGGATGCAGGTGGCGGGCAGTTACAACGGCAATCCCACCAATGGCAACTTGCGTTATACCCGCGTGTGGGCTGTGACGGTTAGCGGCCATTGGCAGATTGTTGCGGCTCACATTGGGCTCATTGCTGATCCTAGCGTTGCGGATTGATAGAGCCAATTGTCTCAACCTAGGATTTTTCCTGTTTTGGAAATTTACATTTTACTTCGATCGAGAAATCTGATTCAGTTTTACCGCTAGCGATGACGGGAATGCCCCCTTCTGCACTGATTTTAATGTTGAATTTTAAATTCACTTCTTCCACATCGGCGATCGCGAGGTTCTTAAACGCGCCGATCGCGTACTGGGTATAGCCCTGAATTGTACGGTGCACATCCGCTAATTTAACGCGCACTTCCGGCGGTACCGTTGTGGGAATGGTCAGGCTTCTTTTAACATTGGGATCATAGCTTTCTAAATCATCCCCCGGTTGGTTGGGCTGGGTTGCCTGAATGGGTTGGGTCGGTTCCACTAGGACATCGTAGGTGGTATCGGCATCTTCGAGGATAAGGCGTTGAATCTGCATCGGATCGCTCTCTGGAGAATGTTGGATTATTTGTAATCGTAGCTTGTTCGTTATTGTGCCAGGTTTAGTCTGGGATGAAGCAGGAGACACTTGTGTTTAGGAAAAATTACGCCGATCGTACTTCCCCCATCCCTGCGCTATGATCTAAATTACTTGAGCAACGATCTAGCTATTCTTGCCAAGGGTAGGGAATGCGAGTTGGTCGAATAGAGTTAGCTTTTTTGAGGAACACTCTTCTATGATTAGCGAACAACGACTACTTGATCAATGGCGACAGCTTCCTGTAGATAAACAGCAGGAAGTGCTTGATTTTGTGGTGTTTCTGGCTCAACGCAACAGCAGCAAATCCGAAGTCATGCCAATGAGTGATCCCCGCACACAGTTCCAACACCTCCGCGAACAAATCATTGCCGCAGGAATTCCCCTCTTGAGTGATGCTGAAATTGAACAAGAAGTTGCCGATCGACGTGGTGGCTATCAGGAAACAGCTTCATGATTCAGACATTTATTGATACAGGTGTCCTGATTACTGCGGCAAGAGGTAATGATTCGACGGTTCAAACTGCCTTGAATATTCTCCATGATCCCGATCGAGAATTTGCATGCAGCCCATTCCTGCAACTTGAGTTGCTTCCTAAGGCGATTTACAACCAGCGTCAGCCCGAAGTTGACTTTTATGAAGCCTATTTCGCGATCGTGACCCACTGGGCCACTGACCTTGATGGCATAGTTGCTACTGCCTACCGAGAGGTAGCTGAGTTTGGTTTGGGTGCAATGGACGCGCTTCACATTGCTGCTGCGGTTGCTGTCAGTGCTGACGAATTTATCACTAATGAAAAACCGGGAAAATCGATTCACCGGACACCCAGTATTCGAATTATTTCTATCCGAGAGTCGGATTAGATCCCCAGAATGATGATGACTGTCGGGATAGTGGATGGGAGTGCGTTGAGCCGGTGAGGGGATCTTTTTTCGGGGCATGATTTATCCTGTGGAAGTAGGGTTTTCCTGTGGCTCTAGGTAGGTTCAGCTTCCATGGATCGTTACGCGCTGGTGATTGGGATTGGTCAGTATGATGGGATGGCTTCGCTCTCTAAGCCTGCGGGGGATGCGATCGCGCTGAAGCAAAAGCTGGAAGCCAATGACTGGCGGGTGAAGTGCTTGAGCGATCGGGTGGATGGCAAAACGCTGGAAGCGGCGCTGACGGAATTTTTGGAACGGCTGGCGGTGGGGCAGGATGCGCTGATTTACTTCACGGGCCATGGGTTCATGGTGGAGGAGAGTGAGGACGATCGGCGGGGCTATTTGGCAACTTCGGATTGCACGATCGAGGTGGAAGCGGAGAAGATCGTCTCACAGCGGCGGGGGCTGTCGTTTAGTCGGTTGAATGGCTTGATTCAGCGGGCGCGGTTGAGCAGTTTGGTGGTGTTGCTGGACTGTTGCCATGGGGGGCTGTTTGTGGAAGATGGCCTGGTGAAGCGGAGTTTGAAGGCGGAGGCGGATCAGAATTTTTGCTGGATTGCAGCCTGTCGCAGTTTTCAGCAGTCCTATGCCCGGAAGTCGGAGGCGCACAGTTTGTTTACGGGGGCACTGCTGGAGGCGTTGGCGGAGGGGCAGGCGGAGAATGGGGAGGTGACGGTGCTGTCGGTGCTGCGCTTTGTGAATGCGGCGTTTAAGCAGTTGCAGATGCAGGAGCCGATTTACATTGGGGCGGGGAAGGATATTCCGCTGATTCGCTATGGGCAGCGGGTGGTGGAGCCGACGCGGATTCGGGAGGAGAATCCTTACCAGGGGTTGTTGGCGTTTACTCCGGCGACGAAGCAGTTTTTCTTTGGGCGCGATCGGGTGGTGGATGACCTGGTGCTGAAGCTGGAGGATGGGAATTTTGTGCCGTTGATTGGGGCGAGTGGGAGTGGGAAGTCGTCGGTGGTGCGGGCGGGGTTGGTGCCTCGGTTGGAGGGGTTGGGCTGGCGGGTGCTGGAGCCGATCGTGCCGGGAACTGATCCGATGTGGGCGTTACGATCGCTGACGGCGGGCTTGTACGAGGGTGATGTGATGACTCCCGATGGAGGAGTGCGGCCTCGGATTGCAGGGGATGGCAGGATTTTGCTGGTGGTAGATCAGTTCGAGGAAGTGTTTACACTTTGCCGATCGCCGCAGGAACGGGTTCAATTTATCGAAGCGCTATTGGCCTTGGCGGGAGATCTCGATCGGGTGGCGATCGTGGTGACCATGCGGGCGGATTTTGTGGAAGCTTGTTTGGTGCATGAAGCGTTAACGCAGGTAATTCAGCGGGATGCGGTGTATTTGGGTGCGTTGACGGGAAGCGATTTGGAGGAGGCGATCGAGCAACCGGCGATCGTGCAGGGAGCGAGTCTTCAGCCGAAGTTATTGGCGCAGATTTTGCAGGATGTGGCATCGGAGCCGAATTGTTTGCCGCTGTTGGAGTTCGCGTTGACGCAGTTGTGGGAGAAGCGATCGGATAGGGTGTTGACGTTGGCGGCCTATCGGCAGCTAGGTGGGGTGGCGGGATCGTTGAATGCCCATGCGGAGGCCATTTATAAGCAATTGGCGACGCAGAAGCGGGAGGATTGGGCAAAGCAGGTACTGTTAAAGCTGGTGCGTACAGGAGAAGGAAATAAGGATACTCGCCAGCGACAACGTAAGGTAGATTTATTAGCAATGGGAAAAGATTCGCTAGAACGGGAGGCGATCGAATCCGTGATTGCAACGCTAGTCGATGGTCGTTTGTTGGTGAGCGATCGGGTTGATGACCAAGATGCGATTGATCTGAGCCATGAAGCGTTGATGACTTCCTGGGAACGGTTGGTGGGATGGCGGGAGGTAGATCGGGAAACTCGAAGATTAGTCGATAAAATCGAAGATGCGCAGCGGGAATGGCAGGCAAATCACCAGAAACGGAAATATTTGCTAGAAGGACGATTGTTGAAGGATGCCCGACGGTTGCTGAAGGCAAGGCCGGAAATAGTTTTGGGTGTGAAGGGGTTTATTCAGAAAAGTACCTGGTGGCGCAGAACCCAATTGGCGGGATTATTAGTGATACCCACTTTAGTTCTTGGAATTCCAGCCGAGTATTTGTGGCGTGAGGAATCGATAAAAAGAGATTATGTACGGATTGAACAACTTGGGAATGGCGTGCAGGGAGAGCGGGATGCGGTGTTAAACCTTGTGGGGGGCTGTTGGGCAAAGCAGCAGTTTTCTGTAACACTTCACCGACAGTTTGATCTATTAGAGTATCTTAACTACTTGGAGATTTTTCTCAATTACTTTCGGGAAAGAGCTTTTGGGAATTGTAGATCGCTCCAAAATGCCAAGCTTGATAAAGCCGATCTTAGATTTGCAAGTTTAGATGGTGCCGATCTTAAGTCAGCGAATTTGAGCAGTGCTAACCTCAAGGAGGTAAATCTAAGTGGTGCTAATCTTGTATCAGCGAATTTGAGTAATGCTTATCTTGGATTAGCCAATTTGAGTAGTGCCAATCTCATATCGGTAAATCTAAGTGGTGCTAATCTTGTATCAGCGAATTTGAGTAACGCTAATTTCTGGGATGCAAATTTAAGTAGTGCTAATCTCGGAGAAACTAATTTGAGCAATGTATTTCTTAGATTCTCGAACTTGAGTAATGCCTATCTTGGCTCAGCTAACTTGAGTGGTGCTGATCTCAGTTCTGCAAATTTGAGCGATGCTAATCTCGTATCTGTCAACTTAAGTAATTCTAATCTCAGTTCTGCAAATTTAAGCAGTGCTTCTCTTGGGACAGCAAATTTACACCATGCTAATCTTAGTGCTGCAAATTTTTGGAATGCGTCTCTTTGGGATGCGAATTTGAGTAATGCATCTCTTGAGGGGACAAATTTGAGTGGTGCTTCCCTTATCACTTCAAATTTACAAAATGTAAAATTTGGATGTCTCGAAAATAGAAATGATAAAAATCAGTGGATAAAGCAATGTTCTAACTTGAAGGATATTTACTGGGCGCAGACTAATTGGAATGGGATCCAAGGCTGGGAAAGCGTTGAAAATATCCCCCATGCATTGAAACAACAGTTGGGGCTGAAGGCTTGGAGGAAGGACGTAAGAGAGAAGATAGAGCAGGGAAAGAAACCAACGGGACGATCGCGAAAATAGACCTGAACTAAAATAGAAATAGCCTTCAGGATCCCAGCCATGCCTCAAACCGAAACCTCACCCCCCACAGAAGCCATCCAAAAAGCGATCGCGCTTGTTGAGCAACTCCCCGCCGACAAACTCACAATTGCTCTCGACTTCCTTGAAAAACTCACCCAAACAACCGATGAAGCCAGCTTAATGCAAATTATTCAACAGCCACTCAGCATCGATCGTACTCGCCTCAATGAATTACGCGATCGTTGTGAATATGGCCATCTCAGCCCCGAAGAACACCAAGAACTCACACGGTATGAGGATGAACTAGAGCGGCTTAACGTCGATCGAATTGATGCAATCATGCACCTTGCAAAACTCAGAAACATCGACTTCCAAACCCTCTATCAACAACTGACCCCTAATCATGTCGCCTGAGTTCGATTACATCTCTGTTAACCTTCGCAATGCAGTCAGAGATCGTGCCCGAAACCATTGTGAATATTGCGTTTGTCCCGCTAATTACTGCCCCGATAGTTTTACAATCGATCATACAAAACCGCGTCAATCTGGCGGCCCCACCACATTAGAAAACCTTGCGTGGTCTTGCCATGGCTGCAATAGCTTCAAACACGTTAGAACAACCTTCACTGACCCAGAAACGCAACAAGAAATATCACTCTTCAATCCCCGTCAACAATCTTGGTCTGAGCATTTTCAATGGAATGTCGATTGTACGCAAATGATTGGGTTGACAGCCTGTGGACGTGCCACGATCGTCGCTCTAAAACTCAATCGCCCTAATGTGATCAACTTACGCCGTTTACTTGCAAATGCTCAGTTGCATCCACCATCCTGGTTACTTGAAAGTGACTAGACTAATGTAATCCAGATAATTTCAGGATTTTGATTGATCCTCTCAATCCGATCCAACACCAGACGTTATCATCACAATCTGCTGCGATCGCTTCTGCCATCACCCCAGCCTCAAAGCCCTCATCAATCCCGCAGAAGTGGAAGCCTGTTATGCATAGAGGCAAAATTGACTACACATTACAATAGAAACATCCTCCACCCTCTTTAGCCATGCGCGCGATCGAAACAATTGGCACCATTGATGCCCAAGGCCACATTCAACTGGATACTCCGCACCCCGAAGCCGTCGATCGTCGAGTTCGCATCATCATGCTCCTGGAAGAAGATGACCTTGCCCCAAGCCAATGGGAAAACGCGATCGCGACCAATTCCAGCTTTGCATTCCTCAACGATCCTGAAGAAGATATTTATACCCTCGCAGACGGCAAGCCAGTTAGCTATGAAGGGTAAAATTGTTCTGATTCAATTTCCCTTTGATGATCTTTCCGCTAGTAAAGTTCGTCCTGCTTACTGTCTCACCGACGCGATCGGCAGTTATCAGCATATCGTGTTTGCTTTAATCACTAGCCGCATTCCCAGCACACCAATGACTACGGATATCCTGCACAACCTTAAGATTTCCATTGCCCACACTGCCGCAATAAAAAACCGGGTATGAATCCACACCCGGCTTCCAATTCGAATTAGGTTGAGTCCCTGGTCAATTAACCCGCTGCCCGATCGGTCAACTGAGTCAGCACCTGGTTCGATCGCTCCACAAAGGACTTCATGCCATCGGCGTCAAATCCTTTCTGCGCCATCAACGCCAAATCATAGATGTGATGGCAGATCATGTTGGCCAAATCCCCAGAAGGCGAAGCTACCCCTTCCAAAGACCCTTTGCTGAGATTCGCGAGGTTCTGAATCAACGGGTGGGATGTATTCAGCAACAGAATATGCTCTTCGGGGAATTGCGCCTGCTGCTGCTGCATCATCGCCATCATTTCCTGCAAGCGGCGTTGTTCTTCGGGGAGCAACACCATGGCAGGCGGCGCACTGGCCGGATCGTCGGCTTTGATGGACTCGGTACGGATGGTGATCTTAGGCCGATTCAACGCCCCTGTGAACAGATCCTTAATGCGATCGCTCAACGTTTTGTTAGTTGCTGGATCAACAATTTCGGAATTGTCCTTTTCAATCAAAGACTCATCCAAATCGGAATCCACCCGCGAGAACTTCACCTCGGAATATTCCCGCTCTAGGAAGGTGGCAAAGTGGCTATCGATGAAGGAATCTAAGAAGAGAACTTCGATGCCCCGGCTCTTGTAGAGATTGACGTAGGTTGCTTGAGTGACCTCATCGGTGCAATAGAACACACGATTTTCGTGTTTTTCTTTGTTGCGTTCCAGATAGTCCTTCAGGGTGGTGTAGGTTTTGCCGTCGATCGTGTTTGTGACGGATTCTTCTTTCCACACATCCCCATCTGCCGTTTCCACTTCCACCTTCGGCGCTTCAGCCGCAGGTTCCTGCCAAGTGGTGCGGAAGATGACGATCTCTTCCACCTGCTTTTTGAACTTATCGTCGTTCATGGAGCCGAACTTGACGAAGGTGCCCAAGTCCTGCCAGGAGCGGATGTAGGCAGATCGATCGTCGCGGTACAGTTCCTTCAAGCGATCGCCTACCTTCTTGGCAATGTAATCACCAATCTTCTTGACTGTGCGATCGGCTTGCAAGAAGCTACGGGAGACATTCAGCGGAATATCGGTACTGTCAATCACACCCCGTAACGGCAAGAGGAAGCGAGGAATCACTTCTTCGCAATTATCGGAAACGAAGACCTGATTGCAGAAGAGCTTAACGGAACTCTTGGTAATGTCAACGTCGGGTTTGAGCTTGGGGAAATAGAGAATCCCGTTGACCACGAAGGGATAGTCGGTATTCAAATGCACCCACAGGAGCGGATCTTCTTGGAAGGGATAGAGGTAACGGTAGAACTCTAAATACTCCTCTTGGCTGAGGTTGCTGGGGGACTCTTTCCAAGGGGCCTTTTGTTTGTTGACCTGTTCCGGTTCCTTGGTCGCTTCGCCATCCACGATCGTCAGTTTGATCGGGTAGGGCATGAAGTCGCAGTAGGTTTTCACCAAGTTGCGAATGCGGTACTCTTCCAGGTATTCCGCTTCTTCGTCTTGGAGGGTGAGGGTGACGGTGGTGCCGCGCGTGGTGCGTTCCGAATTTGACAGTTCAAAGCTGGTAGAGCCATCGCAAGTCCAATGAACGGCTTGGGCGTCGGGTTTGTAGGAGAGGGTATCCAGTTCCACCTTCGAGGCGACCATAAAGGATGAATAGAACCCTAGCCCGAAGTGGCCAATGATCTGTTCGTCGCTGTTAGCTTTATATTTTTCGACAAACTCTTCAGCACTGGAGAAGGCGACTTGGTTAATGTATTTCTTGACCTCCTCAGCGGTCATCCCGATGCCCGTATCGCTGACGGCCAAGGTTTTCGCTGTTTTGTTCAGGGTGATGGTAATTTCCATCTCGCCCGGTTCGCCGTTCAGTTCCCCCGATCGGGCCACCATGCTGAGCTTTTTCATGGCGTCTACGGCGTTGGAGATCAGTTCCCGCAGGAAGATCTCGTGATCCGAGTAGAGCCACTTTTTAATAATCGGAAAAATATTCTCGGTATGGATTGAAATATTGCCTTGTTCCAGAATGGTGCTCATAGAAACCCCTGGACTTGCCCATTGATACACAACAACACCCAATATTTTGGGCGATCGTGGGCCAACAAGCTCCCTACTCCTAAGGACGGATTACCCTACATGCCATGGGAGTTTGGACGTAGGTCGATCGGCCACCCCGTTTCAGTGAGATTACGGAGGCTTGTAAGTCAATAGGGGCGCGAACTTCATACAAGCTTCAGAAAGATTTCCTTTAAGAAAATGTATTTTAGGACACTAAGTCTAGATTCCATAGGCGATGTAGCCTGATTGGAGGCAAGCGTGAAGTTTAAGGGTAGGATAAATTTTTTGGTCGCCGAATGATTTTCTCTATTCCCTGTGATAGATTTTGACTATCGAAATTCGGTGTTGCTACCAACCTCCGTCAGGGTATTGTGAACCTCCTGTAAAGCTTATTTCTCTGTATAGTGGCTGCAAAAAGAATAACTAGGCAAATTGATTAACGCTATACAAGACCCCACTCAATGCAATCTAGTTTGTTGGATGATTCGTAATTCTGAGCGTGTGTTTGGCTAGCTTTCGAAATCAGTTTGTAGAAAGCGTCAGACTCAGAGCCTTCGTCAGTTCAGGTGCTTCTGCCAGTTGTCACCATTTGGAGAGCAATTGGCTATGAATCAGGTTAAATTATTTTTCGCGACTGCCGTTTTAAGTGGTTTGGCAATTATCGGCGCTGGGCAGGCTTCTCACGCTGCGACCTTGTTGGGAGAATATACCTTTGAACCACTCCCCAATCCTGGCTCGCCCAATGCGACGGGTGTTGTTCCTGGTCTGACGTTTAGCCCATTTGAGTATGTGGGGAATGGAACGACTAACTATCCGGTTGGATACAACCCTAGTAATCCCCCACAGAACAATGGGGGCAAGTCCTTTTCAGCAGACAGTTTTTCGCCGGATGCTAATATAAATCTCAACACTCCCGCAGCGGACGACTATTTTAAATTTAGCATTACTGCTGATCCAGGGTATACCTTCAATTTGGCTGCTTTGAACTTTGTTGCTCAGCCTAATGGAAATGCTGCGCCAACCACTATTCAAATTCGGTCTAGTTTGGATAACTTTGCTTCGACCTTGTTTGATGGTGCCCTTGGGCCTAAAAATAAGTGGACGCCGTTCAATATCCCATTGGCTTTGCAGAATCTGACGGCAATCACTTTCCGTTTTTATCCTTACGGGTACCCCTGTTAAGGTGATCTTTTGTACTATTCTGGGTTGAGTAAGCGAGTCGTTGCGACATGGGGATGTTTTGGGTCAAACTGCTTTTTCGTCTTGGGCTTCTTCGGACCGCGTTTAGATTTGCGAAACCGTTTGAGATTAACTTGTGCCGCCCAGGCTTGCAAATATTGGGCAAAGTCATTGGGTGGCATCGTCCCAAAGGGTTGCCAATCGGTGGGCAGGATGGCAATCTCTAAGCCGCGCCAAGTGGCTTGGACATCCTCGACGACGTAATAATCGGATAGCTGTTCGTCAATCACTGTGGCACCATGAACTTGCTTGAGTGCGGCTTTGACGGTTGAGAGAATATTGAAGGAAACTAAGGCAATACA
>NZ_JBLZFX010000099.1:0-22346 GCF_050753345.1 Alkalinema pantanalense CENA528
TACCCGGAGTTGCGTCAACAACGAAGGGTAGTGCTCTAAATTGTTGGGAACCCAGCGACCCCATGCTTCATGCCGACCCGTCAAAGAAGGATGTCCATGGCGATCGCTCTAGGAAACCACACTACGAACAAAGTAACTGTCTGTCAATCCGTATTGCAAAAAAGCAACTGAGTATCAATCAGCACCCGTACTTTGTCCCTAGCGACGCTCAAAATTACCGCAGAGAAACTAACTCCGGTTGAAGTGTCAGAGACGGCGCACCCTTAAGCACCTCAGGACTCACCACCGCCTCAAACTGCCGGAAATTATCGACAAACCGTTGCGCCAACTTCAACGCCTGCAAATCATAATTTGCCGCATCACTCCAAGTCAGACGCGGATTCAATAGCTTAGAATCCACGCCTGGACAGGCGATCGGAATCCGAAAGCCAAATACCGGATCAACCATTGTTTTCACCTGATCCAACGCCCCACTCAACGCCGCAGACAACATCGCCCGCGTCTGCTGAATCGGCATGCGATCGCCCTCGCCATAGCTGCCCCCCGTCCAACCCGTATTTACCAGCCAAACCCGCGCCCGGTGCCGCAGAATTTTTTGCCCCAGCAAATCCGCATAGACATGGGGATGCAACGCCATAAACGGCGCACCAAAACAAGCACTAAAAACCACCTCCGGCTCATGGCCCAAGCCCTTTTCCGTACCCGCCACTTTGGACGTGTAGCCGCTAAGGAAATGGTACATCGCCTGTTCCGGCGTCAGTTGCGCGATCGGCGGCAAAATGCCCAACGCATCCGCCGTCAGAAACACAATATTCTGGGGATGGCCCGTGGTTCCGGCAGGATCAATATTTTCAATGAATGAGATCGGATAGGCTCCCCGTGTGTTTTCCGTTAACGTACCGTCGTCCAAATCCAACTGTCGGGTCAGTGGATCGATCGCCACATTTTCTAAAATCGTGCCAAACTGTTGCGTGGTTTGATAGATATCTGGCTCCGCCTCCGCTGACAAGCGAATCAACTTGGCATAGCAGCCGCCTTCAAAGTTGAAAATGCCCCGATCGCTCCAGCCATGCTCATCATCCCCAATCAACGTGCGTTGGGGATCGGCAGATAATGTAGTTTTACCCGTTCCCGATAGGCCAAAAAATAGCGCAACCCGACCGTCCGATCCCACATTTGCAGCACAGTGCATCGGCAAAACGTGGTGATGGGGCAACAGATAATTCAACGTTGTGAAGATTGCTTTCTTCATTTCCCCTGCATAGCTAGTGCCACCGATTAATACTAACTTCCGTTCAAAATCCAACACAATAAAGACATCGGAATTGGTGCCATCAATTTCAGGTGTGGCATGGAAATTTGGCAATGCAATCACCGTGAAATCTGGAACAAAATTTAAAATTTCCTCATGACTGGGGGAAATAAACAAGTTATGCACAAACAGACTATGCCAAGCCATTTCCGTAACAAACCGTACGCCAATGCGATAGGCCGGGTCAGCCCCCGCAAAGCGATCCTGGACAAACAAATCCCGCCCTTGCAAATAGGCCAACATCCGCGCATGGAGCGACTCAAAGCGATGCTCACTCAGGGGATGGTTAATTTTGCCCCACCAGACCTCATCCACCGTGCTGGCTTCCCGAACAATGAACTTATCATTGGGCGATCGACCGGTATGGTGTCCCGTCCGTACAACAAAAGGCCCCGATGCTGCGAGCACACCTTCCCGGCGTCGAATGGCTTCTTCGTAGAGGGCAGGTACCGAAAGATTCCAATACACCATGCCGGGCTGCAAAATGCCATGGTGCTCCAATCCATAGTGGATGTGCTCCTTTGCCATATTCATAATCAAAATCCTCAACGGTAATGTAGGGGGATTACCGGGTGTTGCAACCATTCATCCTTGACGCTACGGAAGAAACTTGAGAATCTTGTGAGGAAATATTCGCAAATGTCAGGGTTTCAGGAGATGGCTTCTTCTTCCTGGGTGGGGTGGAAATATTCATAGATTTGTTCCGCCATTTTGGGGCCAATTCCCGGTACGGCTGCTAACTGCTCTACTGTTGCCTCACGGATGTAATCGATCGATCGAAAAGTGGCGAGGAGTTGTTTTTGGCGATAATGCCCTAATCCTGGCACTTCATCCAAGCGCGATCGCTGCATGCGTTTACTGCGTTGTTGGCGATGGAACGTCACGGCAAAGCGGTGGGCTTCATCCCGCAAGCGTCGCAGCAGTTGCACCCCCGGTTGTTCCGCCTCAGTGACTAACGGGAGCGATTCCCCCGGTAGAAAAATCTCTTCTCGCTGCTTAGCCAAACTGACCACGCGAATTTCTTCCAGCAAGTTCATCTCCCGCAACGCATTCACCACCGCCGACAGTTGGCCTTTGCCGCCGTCGATCATCACTAAGTCGGGAAAATCGGAAAAGGATGTGGATTGCCGCGTTAAGACCGAGGATTCATTCCAACGGCGGATCTGTTCTCCCCTTGCTTTGGCGTTGGCATACTTGCGGAACCGTCGCGTGATCACCTCAGCCATACTGGCGAAGTCGTCGGAGTGACCGGGACGCACATCGGGATTTTTAATCTTAAAGTGACGGTAATGTTGTTTGGCGGGCAATCCGTCGACGAATACCACTTGGGACGCTACCGCATCGGAACCCTGAATGTGGGAAATATCATAGCCTTCAATCCGTCTGGGCCATTCCGGTAAATCCAAAATTTCCGCTAAGTCCTGCATGGCTTGATTATTACGATCGACCACCCGTTGGGTTCTAGCCAGTTCATAGGCGGCGTTACGTTCCACCATTTCCAGCAATTCCGCTTTGGATTGCCGCTGGGGATGGACGATCGAAACCTTACGGCCCTTAGCTTGGCTCAGGTAAGCCGCCAGCATGTCACCCTCGGGCAATTCGTGCTGCACCAAAATTTCCGCCGGAATTTCCACGGGATCGACGGTTTGAAAATGTTCCTCCAAGACCCGCTGCAAAATTGCCCCCGGTTCCCCCGACTGGGCGTCGGCCACAAACCCCAGCCGCCCCACCAACCGCCCCGCCCGAATTTGGAACAATTGCACACAGGCATGGTGATCATCAGCCACCAGCGCGATCGCATCGCGGGAAACGGTGTCGTCGGAGAGGGCAACCTTTTGCTCGACGCCCAGTTCGCGCAATCCTTGGATTTGATCCCGCAGGCGCGCCGCATGTTCAAAGTTGAGATCTTCTGCGGCTTTTTCCATGTGCTCGGTCAGGGTGTCCACCAGTTCCCCCGTGCGTCCCTGGAAAATCATGGCGACCTTTTGCAGGGTTTTGCGATAGTCGTCCGCCTGGATTAAGCCTTGGCAAACGCCGGGACAGCGACCAATGTCGTAGTTCAAGCAGGGGCGATCTTTAAACAGCGGTTGGGGCCGTTGCCGTAGGGGAAAAATGCGCTTGACCAGGGCCAAGGTACTGCGCAGTAAATGGGTGTCCACATAGGGGCCATAGTAGCGATCGCGGGAGTTGCCCATCTGTCGCCGCCGGGTGATGAAAATGCGGGGATAGTCCTCTGACCAAGTGATACAGAGGTAGGGATATTTCTTATCGTCCTTCAGCAACACGTTGTAGTGGGGTTGGTGTTGCCGAATCAGGTTCGCTTCCAAGGCCAGGGCTTCGGCTTCCGTATCGGTGACGATGAATTCAATTTCCGTTACCAGCCGCATCATGGTTGGGATGCGCGATCGCGTATCCTGACCGTTGAAATATTGCCGTAGTCGCGATCGTAGTTTTTTAGATTTACCGATGTAGAGAATGTTGTCGGAGGCATCCCGCATGTAATACACCCCCGGTTCCATTGGAATTTCCTTTAACCGTACTTCCAACTGTTCTGGGTCTTGGATTAAGGGGAGGATGTTCCAGGAAGTCGTCACCATGGTGGGGCAATCAGGGGGCTAATCGGGAAGGGTTAACGGGGACAGGTGGGATGAAATTTCGGGTAGAGCATGGCTTTGATCGGGTGGCCCTGGTGCAGGTGCCGCTCGACGATCGCGGGAACTTCTGCGGGACTCACTCGACAATACCAAGTTTTTTCGGGTAAAACCACCACCATTGGCCCATTGCCGCATTGCCCCAGGCAGGAGCCGGGGACGATCGGGACGGGACAGTGGGGCTGGGCTTGGAAGGCGGCTAGTACTTGGGCAGCCCCGAGTTTACGGCAGGATTTTCCTTGGCAAACGTGAACCCAACGGGTGGACTCGGTGGGGAGGGTGATGGGACGATGGTCTGCGATCGACCGGAGGTCATCGGGGATAGGGGGCAAGTCGGCGCGATCGGGAGTCATCATGGTGGGAAAAATACCTCATCGCTCCACTGACTATCCTATCAAAACAACCAGGGAGTTGGAGCGCCCGCCCGTCTGAGTTGCAACTGCTGTCGCAACTACTGTCGCAACTACTGTCGCAACTACCGTGGGGAATTTCTGAGGTCTTGGGTCAAGTGCCAGCAGCCTTTGCGATGCTCAAACACATAGGCTCCTGATGCTCCAGCAGCTTCGATCCATTGATTCGTTTGCGAACTTGCATAGGTCACTTCACGGTAATCGACGCGAAATCTGTTTTTACTGACCTCGTGGAACTCGAGCATTGCATACCGTTGTGCCCTCAGTCGTGTTTTGAAAGAAGTGCCTTGCAGTGTGCTCAGGTCTAATCTGACACGATCGGCGGGAGGTGTTTTGCGTTCTGGAAGATCGAAGGCTTGATTGCGGTTATCAACAGAGATCCAGTTGCGATCGCTGGCTAGGCGAAATGCCCTGTAATCCTCCTTGTGCAGGGTTGCGAGGAGGGTGTGGGGTGGCTGGGCATGGCGGATCTCTACGGTGGGCCAGGTGTAATGGTTGCGGGTTTCGATCGTGCGATCGTCGTATCCCCGCACAAAGTGAACAAAGAAATCTCGATAGGCTGTCTGGGCGCAATAGGCGGGTGGTTTTGCAGCAGGGTCAGGGGTTTTAATCGACACCCATCCTTTTTCAGTGCAAATCACATTTTCATAGCCTTCTAGGCGAGCTTCCGAGGGCGGAATGTCGGAGCGACACCAGTATTGGTCGTTGTAGAAAAAAATGCCGTCGTCAATCGGTTCTAACCCTGAGATGGGTTGCGAGCGGGTTTCATCCATTGCCCCATCGACAGAGAAGCGATCGCCATACACTTCAATCATCGGCGTAGAAAGGCCGCTCCAGTAGGTGCCTTCTTGGATTTTTCCGGATGCCAAAGCGGATGTGGGATGCATCGTTATTGTGCTTCCTACCATTGCCAGCATCAATCCAGTCCCAATTAGTTTTGCCATTGTTGAAGGTGATTTGTGAGGTTGCTCTAATTTGATCTTAAAGTTCACAGCCAGCGAAGTTATGCATATATTGCTTTCCAAAAGCCCGATTTTTCAGAAAAACCGAGCTTTTACGCGAGATCGCCCTTACTCCGTAGCTCGATCTCGTTCTATCATGCTGACGTATTGCCAGTCGGAACTGGGAACGGGCATGGGGGGACTCCAGCGAATACGATCGAAGAAACGCAAGGTATGTAGCTGGTTAATTGCTGACTGTACTTCTTTGTGAGTGCCGAATAAATAAAAACGAAACGGTCTACGTTCCGCATCGCTGACGCGATCGGAACCAAGGAACATAGAATTTCTCCTAGATGTTGGGGTGGGAGGAAATCCCAAAATTGAATTAATCAAATAGGGGATTGTTGTAGATTGCAATTACAAGTTGATTTGGTATTAATTAAAATTACCGGATTCTTCTCGCCATTCTGTGGCTGGAAGCCGTCGGTAGTTCCCATCCTTGCGGCTCATAAGTTGATAGCCAATTAATTCTCGACGCAAGGTCGCGCAGTCTTCATGGTGCTGCTTCAGTAGAGTATTGATTTCTTTTTCGGAATAATCCCGATCGGGGGCAATTTTTTCGACCAACCATTTCAGCACAACAAATCGTTTTTTGCGGGCTGCTGGAATCGTACGAATGCGATCGTTTTCGACAAAGGCTTTCAAGACCGTGGTTTCCCAAGCTTCTGGTTGCACCGATTGCGCTAGGGTCTGCAATTGTTCAGAGGAGAGGAGGTCGCGGCTCAGAAACTGAAGTTGCTCAGCGTTAAGCCGATAGAGATGGGTATTTCCTTCGGGGTTGAGGAGCACTAGGTTGAGAGCCTTGAGCTTAGCCAAGTGGTGGGACACCGTCGGGGCTTTTAAATTCAGGAGCGCCGCCATCTCTTCCACGCTGCATTCCCGCTGAGCCAGGATACCGAGGAGTTTCAGTCGGTTTTCGTCGCTGAGGGCTTTGAAGAAGTTAAGGAGGGTTTGAAGATTTTCAGGGGCCATAGGGCAGTACCAGGAGTAAAGATAATTAGATGCTCATCTAATTAGAATTCTATCTAATTAGTTTGAGGCTGTCCACTCGAGGGGTTTGCAGCCGTGCCCCACGGCTTTAGCAGCAGTGCTTTGCAGTTTTAAGTCACAATGAAAAGGCTGAGTGAGAGGCTGCTGCATGGCGATCGAGAGTCTGCGTCGGAGTTGGAGCAATCCGTTCGGGACGGCCATCGGGCATGGATTGCGGAGATTTTGGGGCTGGGGGATTTGCTTGCTCGTGCTTCTGGCGGGATTTGGGTTAAACGGATCTCCCGCCCAAGGATTGGACTATCCGCCGCCCCTGTCCTATAGCAATGCTGATTTAAAAGGCCAAGATTTTTCGGGTCAGGTGTTGCGGACGGCGGAATTTTCCAATGCCAATCTAGAAGATGTCAATTTCAGTCAGGCGGATCTGCGGGGGGTTGTGCTGAGTGCATCGGTGTTGACGGGCACTAACCTCCACGCAGCTAACTTAGCCAATGCCCTGATGGATCAGGTGAAGTTTAAGCAAACGGACTTGAGTGATGCCATCCTAACAGAGGCGATTTTGCTGCACTCGACCTTTGAGGCGATCGACATTACAGGGGCCGATTTCACCGATGCCATTTTGGATGGCGCTCAGATCAAAACACTGTGCAAAATTGCAACGGGCATCAACTCAGCGACGGGTGTAGAAACGCGGGACTCCCTAGGATGTTTTGGAGAATGAATGCGGAAATTCCCCTCATGCTAAGGAATCGTTTCCGATAGACTTTTCAGATAAACTTTGTTAGTGAGCTAGTCACCCAACTTCTAGTGATCTGTGTCACTGGCGGCTGAATCTCCTCCGATCGTCCCAGGTTCCTGGATCAACAGGGTTTCCATGGATTTCTATCTCTGTCTGGGGGTGGGTCTTTCCGCAGGCCCCCTCTGTCCTGAGCAATTGCTCGATCGTCGCTTCCCATCTACCCCAAGCTTTCTGCACATATTCTCAGTTCTATGGTGAATTCCAATCCTGTTAAACAAACTATCCCGACTCAAGTGCAACGGGTTGGAATCATTGGTGGAGGGCAATTGGCCTGGATGATGGCAGAGGCCGCGAAAAAATTGGGCGTTGATCTGATCGTACAGACGCCCCACGCCACCGATCCCGCCGTGACGATCGCCCGAGAATCCATCTTTGCCCCCGTCGCCGATGCGGAGGCCACAGCGGAACTGGCTCAACGCTGCGATGTAATTACCTTTGAAAATGAATTTGTCGATCTGCCCAAATTGAATCGACTGGCGCAAGAGGGGGTTATTTTTCGGCCCGCCTTGAACTGTCTCACGCCGCTGCTGGACAAGTATCACCAGCGCTGCTTTCTACGCCATCGGGATCTGCCAACACCGGACTTTTCGCTGCTGCCCACTTCGCCCTATCCGCTGATTCCCAATCGTTTGCCCTGTGTGCTAAAAACTCGGCGTCTGGGGTATGACGGCTACGGGACTTTCATTGTTAAGACCGAGGAGCAATTTGAAGATCTGATCTACAACATTCCGGTCGATGCCTTGATGTTAGAGGAATTTGTGCCCTTTACCCGTGAGTTGGCGGTGATGGCAGCCCGATCGCTCACCGGGGAAGTGGTGATTTATCCGATCGTGGAAACCCAGCAGGAGAATCAAGTCTGTCGGCGGGTGTTTGTCCCAACGGATCTGTTGCCACGGGTAGAACAGCAAGTCTACGCGATCGCCCAAACGATTGTGGAAAGTTTGCAATATGTGGGGATCTTGGGGATCGAGTTATTTCTCACGGAGGACGATCGGGTGTTGGTGAATGAGATCGCGCCCCGTACCCACAATTCCGGCCACTACAGCCTAGATGCCTGCGAGGTTTCCCAGTTTGAACAGCAGTTACGTGCGGTCTGTGGCTTGCCTTTGGGCAGTCCGGCCTTGAACTGTGCGGGAGCGGTGATGGTGAATCTCCTCGGCTTTGAAAGTTCTAGTAGTGACTATGCCGAGCAACGGCAGCAACTAGCGGCCATTCCCAACGCCCATGTCCATTGGTACGGCAAAACGGAATCGCGCCCCGGTCGTAAATTAGGGCACGTCACTGTGCAATTGTTAGAGCCCGAAGACATGGCTGCGCTATCGATCGCAGTCGCCCAGGAAATTGAGCGTATCTGGTATCCTGCCTAGGGCTGGGTCGCCTGTGCCCTAACCGCTGGAACCCTTAGCGAATCTACATCCCAGCCTCTCCCACCCAGCATCCCTAGCCAATCCCGACCTCCACCGTTTACAATATTGGAAGGTTCACGGCTACGTTGGTGACTGCCAATAATGTTTTTTGATCTATGTCTTTTCTTATAAGGGAACCTCATAGATCTCGCGGCAGTAGACTGAGCTTGTACTCAGAAACTTTATGCGGGATATAACGGTACCCACCTGGTTTAAGCCAGGTCTAAAACTGAGGTAAGACGGCGCAGCGGTGAACCCACTTAAAGAATTTAGAACTTAAAAAATTTAGAACTTAAAAAATTTAGAATTTGTATGCAAGACGCTGACGTCAGGTCAGCCTTCAGGTCTCAACTGGATTCAGTTGAGTTTTTTAGTTTTTAGGGAACGCCTCAGGCAAACACTCTGCCCCCATCCCCCTTTTCCCAAACGTGAAAATGATTCCAAGAAAGATGGTCGCTCTCAACAGGTTACGGTAAGGTTAAAAGTAACTCAACTTCTTCTGCGGGAAAGATTGCTCCATTGAACCTTTTGTCATTACCGATCGCTGTTCCTAGCGCTGTTTCTCGGGTTTGTCTGGACAACGGTTTGACACTAATTCACCACCAAATGACAGCGACCGATGCGATCGCGGTGGATGTCTGGGTAAAGGCCGGTGCGATGTTGGAACCCGATGACGCTTCGGGCATGGCGCACTTTTTGGAACACATGATTTTCAAGGGCAGCGATCGGCTCCTGCCTGGAGAGTTTGACGCCATTATTGAGAACCACGGCGGCACCACCAACGCAGCCACGGGACAGGATTATGCCCACTTTTTCCTAGTTTGTGGGATTCACGCCTTGGGTGAAACCCTGCCCTGCTTAGCGGAACTGCTGTTGAATGCGGCGATCCCCGATGGGGAATTTGAGCGGGAACGGGAGGTCGTGTTTGAAGAAATGCGCCAAGCCTACGACAATCCGGACTGGCTGGGCTTCCAAGCACTGTTAGAAACGGTGTATCAGCGCCATGCCTATGGCCGATCGATTTTGGGAACGACCGAAACTTTGATGCGGATGACCCCGGAGCGGCTGCGGCAGTTCCACAGATCGCGCTACCAACCGGAACATATGACGGTGGTGATCACGGGCAATCTCAGCCAAGCTGAAGCGATTCAGGCCGTTAGCCAAGCCTTCCACACCTTCCCAACGCCCACACCCTTTGAGTCTTACCAGACCGAGGCCGAACCGCCGATCGTCGGAATTCGCCGTCAGGTGTTGCAACTGCCCCAGGCGGAACAGGCCCGATTAATGCTGGCTTGGATTGCACCCGGATCCCAATCGAAGCGCGATCGCTGGTCGGTGAAAGGCTTAGATTTACTCTCTGTGCTGCTGACCGAGGGACGCACTTCGCGACTAGTGCGGGAACTGCGGGAAGAACGCAATCTTGTGTTGGATGTCAGCGCTGCCGTTTCCATGCAACAGGATTCCAGCATTTTTACCATTACCGCTTGGCTCGATCCCGATGATCTAGATCGGGTAGAGGCCATCATCGGCGATCGGCTCTCGGAGCTGACCCATGCGCCAATTACGCCCACGGAACTGAACCGAGCCAAACGGCTCATTTGCAACGACCATGCCTTTTCCACGGAGTCGCCCAGCCAAATTGCCAATCTCTACGGCTATAACCACACCTTAGCGGAACTGGAAGCGGCGCTGACCTATCCCGACGATATCCGATCGTTCGTGTCCGGTGACCTGTGTAACATTGCCAGCCAGTTCCTTTCGCCCTACCACTATGCAGCGGTGATTGTGCAGCCGGAGTAACCCCAAAAGAATTCCTGCCTATTAAAATCCCCGATCGCTTTAAATAAAGCGATCGGGGATCAGATCGAGATGCCGCTGCTAATCGCAGCCACCGCGTTTACTTCACAGCAGGTGCGACGGTGCTGACGATCGGTGCCTTCGGGGTCGCCGAGGCATCCACGGGAGATTCCGCAACGGTCTTGGCTTTGATCGCAGCTTGTAACATCGGCGTCTTAGCCACCGCAGCATCGGAGAAGGCAAACAGCGGATTGGACAGAATCCCCGCGATCGACGTAGCGACTAGGGAAATAATCAGCCCCACTTGCAGTGGACGCATACCGGGTAGATCCCAAGTCACCGGCGGGTAATTCTTCACCACTTCTGACATTTCCTGGGGTTCCTTCACCACCATCATCTTGACCACACGGATGTAGTAGTAGATTGAGATGACGCTTGTGACCAAGCCCAGCAGCACCAAGCCATAGGCTCCTGCCTGCCAACCAGCCCAGAACAGGTACAACTTCCCAAAGAAGCCCACCAGCGGGGGAATCCCCCCCAAGGACAACAGACAAATCGACAGCGCCAAGGTGAGTAGTGGATCCTTCTGGTACAGACCGGAGTATTCACTAATCTGATCCGTCCCAGTGCGCAACGAGAATAGAATCACGCAGCTAAAGGCTCCCAGGTTCATGAACAGGTAGGCCAGCAAGTAGAAAATCATGCTGGAGTAGCCTGCGCTGGTGCCAATCACCAGCCCAATCATGATGAAGCCTGCTTGCCCGATCGATGAATAGGCCAGGAGACGCTTCATGCTGGTTTGGGCCAGGGCCACCACGTTGCCCAGCACCATACTCAAGATCGCCAGGGCGGTCATGACGAAGCGCCATTGCTCGTCCACCAAGGGGAAGGCCGTCACTAACAAGCGGATTGCCAGGGCAAATCCGGCTGCTTTAGATCCGACGGACAGGAAGGCCACCACCGGCGTGGGTGATCCTTCGTACACATCCGGCGTCCACTGGTGGAATGGAACCGCCGCGATCTTGAAGGCAATGCCCGCGATCGCAAACACCAGCGCAATCACCAGACCGATCGACGATCCCAGATCCGCACTGGCAATATGAGCCGCAATTTCACCCAGCTTGGTTTGTCCACCGGACAGGCCATAGAGCAGCGAAGACCCATAGAGGAAAATCGCTGAACTGGAAGCCCCAATCAGCAAATACTTCAACGCCGCTTCGTTCGATCGGGGATCACGCTTGGTGTATCCCGTCAACAAGTAAGAGGCAATACTGAGGGTCTCTAGCGAGACAAAAATCATGACTAACTCATCCGCGCCCGAGAGAAACATTCCCCCCAGCGTCGCAGTGAGCAAGATGGTGACAAACTCTGACAACGCCGTTCCTGACTGCTCGACATAGCGCACAGACATGAGGATGGTCACCGCTGCGGAGAGGGCGACGATCCCCCGAAAGGCGACACTCAGCGCGTCCCCATTAAAGCCACCCAGGAAAGAAATCGGATTCGCGACATTCCACTGTGTGGTGTAGAGCGCAACCACTGCCGCAAGAAGACCCGCGATCGCAACGTAGGGCGTCCACTTCGCGGAGTTAGTCCGTCCCACAATCAGATCGCCAACAATGACAATCATCAACGTGGTGATGACGATGCCTTCTGGCAGGATGACGCCCGCATTCAATTGACTGGCAAGGCTTGCAAAATCCATAGAACCGTCTCTAGGCTGCGTTAATCATAGCGGGAGAAATCTTGATTCTCCTCCATTGGATTGTACCGTGCAATTTGATAGGAGATTTTGCCTATCCCAGCTTTTTCGGGGATGGAACGATTCAAGATAGCTAGGGATCAGTATAGAGATTCCACCGATCGGGCCGGGGTTATGGGGATGGATCGCAAGTTTTGCATTGGCCGGTTACCTCCTCAAGTTCAGCCCCTCAAGTTGCCTCCTCAAGTTCATAAGTGCCAGAGGACTGTTATATATAGATATCCAGATATAGATTTTTTAGATATTCACCATTCAAGTCTCTGCTACTAGCTACTGAAAAACCGTTTCCCACGGGAGTCTCTGGTTGTTTAGAAAGTTGGGAATTTGGGGAGCTAGTGGTGCTTCTGTCCAGCGATCGGGGCACCATTCTTACAAAAACCTTGTAGTCACGGCGAGAGTAACTCGTTATGGTTATAAGTTAAACAGACTGGGTTCGATCTCTATCTGGATCCAACACGATTTCACTCTAGTCCACCTACCGCTGCTGTTCAGTCGGATTCCCATGTCCACCCTTGTCATTGTCGAGTCCCCCACCAAAGCCAAAACCATTCGGAACTATTTGCCGAAGGGTTACCTCGTTGAAGCATCGATGGGGCACATTCGAGATTTGCCCCAGTCCACCAGCGATGTCCCGAAGGAGATCACCGATAAGCGGGTGCGGGAGTTGGGCGTCGATATCAATTCCGATTTTGAGCCAATCTACCTTATCCCCGATGACAAAAAAAAGGTGGTTAAGGGACTTAAGGATGCCCTGAAAGGGGTTGATGAACTGGTTCTGGCGACGGACGAAGACCGGGAAGGCGAAAGTATTTCCTGGCACCTGTTGCAAGTTCTGAAGCCCAAGGTGCCCGTCAAGCGCATGGTGTTCCACGAGATTACGCAAGAGGCGATCCAGGAAGCAATTCGCAACTGTCGCCAAGTGGACGAAAAATTGGTGCGGGCCCAGGAAACCCGGCGGATCCTCGATCGCTTAGTGGGGTATACCCTTTCGCCCTTGCTCTGGAAAAAGATTGCCTACGGCCTTTCGGCGGGGCGGGTGCAGTCCGTGGCCGTACGACTCCTGGTGCAGCGGGAACGGCAACGCCAAGCCTTTAAACAAGGTTCCTACTGGGATCTCAAGGCATTACTCGCGATCGCAGGCGATCAGGGTAAGGGTGGCAAGAGCAAAAAGGGCAATGGCGAATTTGAAGCCAAGCTGATTACCCTAGCTGGGAAAAAACTGGCGACGGGGGCAGATTTCGACGAGAACACGGGGAAAATTGCCAAGGGCAAAAACGTCGTTCTACTCAACGAAGAAGAGGCCCGCGCTCTGCAAGCCCGTCTGACGGATAAGCCTTGGACGGTCACTGATCTAGAAGAGCGGCCCGTTACCCGCAAGCCGTCCCCACCCTTTACTACTTCGACGCTGCAACAGGAGGCCAACCGTAAGTTGGGTCTGTCGGCGCGGGATGCCATGCGGACAGCGCAAAGCCTCTACGAAAACGGCTACATCACCTACATGCGGACGGACTCGGTGCACTTGTCCCAACAGGCCATTTCCGCCGCGCGCAGTTGCGTGGAATCCATGTACGGCCAGGACTACCTCAGTCCCCAGCCCCGCCAGTACACCACCAAGGCCAAGGGAGCTCAGGAAGCCCACGAAGCCATCCGTCCGGCGGGTAGCAGCTTCCGCACGCCCCAGGAGACGGGCCTGTCCGGTCGGGAGTTCCAACTCTATGACCTGATCTGGAAGCGGACGGTAGCCACCCAGATGGCGGAAGCGCGCCAAACCCAAATTTCCGTGACGATCCAGGTGGAAGACGCAGGCTTCCGGGCTTCGGGCAAACGCATTGACTTTCCCGGCTTTTTCCGGGCTTACGTGGAAGGGTCGGACGATCCCGATGCCGCGATCGACAACCAAGAGGTGATTTTGCCTGCCATGAAGGTGGGGGATCATCCCGATTGCCACGGCTTGGATGCGATCGGCCACGAAACCCAGCCGCCTGCCCGCTATACGGAAGCCTCCCTGGTCAAAATGCTGGAAAGTGAAGGCATTGGCCGACCCAGTACCTACGCCAGCATCATCGGTACGATTATCGATCGGGGCTATGTGCAGTCGGCGGGGAACTCCCTGGTACCGACCTTTACCGCCTTTGCCGTGACCTCTCTACTGGAAAACCATTTCCCTGATCTGGTCGATACCAGTTTTACGGCCAAAATGGAGCGCACCCTAGATGACATTTCCATGGGGGAAGTGGCCTGGTTGCCCTACCTGAAGAATTTCTATCTGGGCGAATCGGGACTGGATACCCAGGTGAAGGTGCGGGAGGGCGAAATTGATCCCGTATCGGCGAAAACCGTGGAGTTGGAAAACCTGGAAGCCAAAATTCGCATTGGCAAGTACGGGGCTTACCTGGAAGTCGATCGAGAGGGCGAGACGGTCAAGGCGAACATCCCCAAGGGCCTAACTCCAGCGGATTTGGATCCGGATCAGGTGGAAGTGCTACTACGGCAGAAGACCGAAGGTCCAGATAAGTTAGGGTTGCATCCAGAAACTGGAGAAGCGATTTTTGTGCTGATGGGCACCTATGGCCCCTACGTGCAGTTAGGGGAAGTGGCGGAAGGCAGCAAGGCCAAGCCGAAGCGATCGTCGTTGCCGAAGGGCGTCACGCCGGAAAATATCACCCTAGAGCAGGCCGTTGGGCTGCTGAGCCTACCCCGTACCCTGGGGATGCACCCTGACACCGGTTGTAAAGTGCAGGCGAGCTTGGGTCGCTTTGGCCCCTATGTCGTACATGACCAGGGCAAAGAGGGCAAAGATTACCGATCGCTCAAGGGGGCGGATGATCCGGTGACGATTACCTTGGATCGGGCGCTGGAACTGCTGGCCCAACCGAAGGCGGTGCGGGGCAAGCGGGCGACGGCGACGCCCCTGCGAGAGTTGGGCGGGCACCCGGACGATGGGGAACCGGTGAATCTCTACGATGGCCCCTATGGGGTTTACATCAAGCACGGTAAGGTGAATGCCTCGTTGCCGGAGGGGCAAACAGTGGAGTCGGTGACGATGGAAATGGCGGTGGAAGCGTTGGCGGCCAAAGCAAGCAGTAAGAAGAAGACGGGTAAGGCTTCGACGAAGACTGCGGCGAAGAAGACGACCACGAAGAAAGCCTCAACCACGGCTAAAAAAGCCACGACCAAAAAGACCACAAAGAAAACCAGTACTAAGGCGAGTTAAACTGCCTCAGTACTTACACTCTCATAGTCATTTGCTGATTTCTAGGCCATTGCACTATGTACTCTCCCATAAGTCAAAATTATGGATAAATGTGCTCATTCTAAAAACAGCTAAAGAAAAGCCTAACCAAGTTGGCAATTTAGTGCTAACTTGGTTAGGCTTTTCTAACCCCTGATTTCAGGATAGTATGATATCTACAGTACTGATGTCCTAATAGACACTGTATAGAGTTTAGTGCAGCTACAGAATATGGCGAGGGGAGAAATTATAAGAAAGCTTTTCCAAAGCTTCTCTCGCAATGAGAGAGAGGGGTTTTATGCTGCGGCTATGGAACTAATCCAAGAAGAGAAGAGTAAGAACCATAATTTGCTTGCCAGGGATTTAGAAAGAATCCTCCAAAATGGCCATTCTAAATCCGTGACTGTTAGTAATACCCTCTACAAAAATCACCCTGAAGTTCCAAAAGACAGGGAGACAGGTTTGTCACTGATTGATATCAGATCCTTTGATTTGACTTGGAATGATGTGGTCCTGAGTCAGGATAATTTGGACATTTTACAGCGTGTGACGCTGGAAAACCGAAAGCAAGAAGTTTTGGAAACTTATGGATTGCGCCCCAAATCAAAACTTTTATTTTGTGGGCCTCCAGGCTGTGGCAAGACATTGACTGCTAAAGTACTTGCTGGGGTTCTCGGAATACCGATGGTTTACGTCAACCTAACAGCTGTGTTTTCATCGTACTTAGGAGAGACTGCAACTAATCTAAAGAAAATTTTCGATTATGTTGAAAAAGGTGAATGGGTTGTTTTGTTTGATGAATTTGACGCGATCGCTAGAGATCGTAACACGCTTAATGAACATGGCGAAGTTAAACGACTTGTTAATAGTTTACTCCAACTCATTGACACCTCAAACAGTAACAGCTTATTCATTGCAGCAACGAATCATGAATCCTTACTAGATAATGCTGTTTGGAGAAGGTTTGACGAGGTTCTTTTCTTCGGGAAGCCCGATCTGGATCTTAGAACAGCACTTTTGAAACGCTATCTTTCCAGAATTCGACACTCTACTATTAATCTTGAAGATTTTTCTGCTGACTTACACACGGCAACGGGTGCAGATATTGAACGGATTTGTATTGATAGTATTAAAACTGTTATTCTTCGCGGTGATCGAGAGCTTACCTGTGTTGACTTAAAAACTGCTGTAGGGCGTTATTTAGAAAGAAACCGTATAATAGCGAATTCAGAAAAGGCTTCAGAGGTAGGACATGACGAGTCAGTTTGATCACCTAGAACTACCAAGAACTGATATTGAGTTGCCTCGCAGAAGTAAAACTCCAGGGTTTGGCGGTAAATCCCACAGGAGTGATCGCGGTAGTCATGGTCGGCAATTGCTAGATCAAATTTCGGATTTGACTCAACGCTCCCAGCAAAAGACTTCACCATTTCGTTTGAACCCAAAGCTTATCTTTAAGATTAAGCTTAGTTCAGATGGCACGCTGCAAGAAAGCACACTTTCACCACTCGGGTTAACTCTGCTAGCCCAAGAACCAAAGGCAAATAAAGCAATTGTTGTTTTCACTTCAGATGAAGAACTCACTCAATTCCGATCACGGTTAGAAGCCTATAGTGGCATCAGTGACTCTGAATATGAATACGGTCATTTGGATGCAATTGAAGCTTTAGTGCCGCTGGAGCCTTCAGATCGAATTGGACGCTTACTCGAACTGGAACCAATCCAGGCTAGTGAGCTTGCGGCACTAGACCTAGAGCTATGGCATACGGGCGATAGGGCTGAAATGAATAAGTACCTGGATGACTTGGATCAGGTTCTGAGAAGTTGGTTAGATGATTCTGCCATGAGGATCAGCGATCGCTACGTAGGAGAATACATCTGCATTGCCAGAATTAAGGTTGTACCTGAAGTTCTTAATCTTTTGTTAGAAGAGGAATTCGTCAAAGAGATTGACCGTAGACCCAAACCCAACTTTGAGACTCCTGCGGAGTACAACATTCCACTGTCTGACCTTCCAGAAGTGAATTCTCCTCCTGAGCAAAACTGTGGAATTCTAGTCGTTGATTCTGGGGTACGGCAAGGACATCCTCTGATTGCTCCTGCTCTAGGAGAAGCGGAGGTTTTCCCAGATTCAGCTAGAGAATTTATCAAAGGCGGTTCCGACGATGGAGATGAAAAAACAGGTGGTCACGGTACAGGGGTATCGGGAATTGCGATCTACGGAGATGTCAGTCAAAGCGTCAAAAATCGATTATTTCAACCAACAGCTTGGCTTTTCTCTGCCCGTGTTACTGATCATAACAATGAGTACGATCCAGACTCACTGCTAGAGAATCAATTGGATGATGCAATTCAATATTTCACACAAAATTATGGAAACTGCAAAGTTATCAATATTTCTCTAGGAGACTCTCGATTAGCCTTTCGAGATGGGCAAAAACAGTTTCGTCTTGCTGCAAAAATTGATGAAATTGCTTATCAACTTCAGCACAAGAACTTGGTATTCGTTATTTCCGCAGGTAATTTGCCTTATGAAGCAGGTTCAGGGGAACGCTTGCGAACTGACTATCCAAACTATTTGATCAATGAAGAAGCTCGAATTATTGAACCAGCTACTTCGGCAATTGCTCTTACAGTTGGTTCACTTTCTCTTGGATCTGGCAGTCTTCAATACCCTGAAGATGCTCAAAGAAACGTAATCGCACGGGTTCAGGGATACCCTTCGCCGTTTACCAGGTGTGGGTTTGGTGTCGATGGCATGATTAAGCCTGAGCTTGTAGATTTTGGTGGAGATTTGGTTGTTGATGGAAGCCGTGTAATCAGTAATGAACCAGGAGCTTCGATTCTGACACTTGCCAAAAATTATGCTGGTTCGATGTTTCGTGCCTATTGTGGGACTAGCTTTGCGGCTCCCCGCGTAGCTAATATGGCAGCTCAACTTTTCACTCAATTCCCAAATGCGACTTCGAACTTGATTAGAGCACTGATCATAAACTCGGCGACTTTACCCGCTGAAATTCCACTCGTCCTACAAGGAGATGATACAGCGCAGGCACGAGAAAGATTACGAATTTATGGATATGGTCAGCCTAATTTATTTCGTGCAAAGTACTCTGCTGAAAACTATGTAGTTCTTTTAGAAGATGATGCACAAATTCCTGTAGGAAGTTTCCAGATTTTTGAAATCCCCCCACTGCCGGAGGAGTACTTACGGACAGAAGGTACTCGAATATTATCTATCTCGCTTGCATTTGATCCGCCTACTCGACCAACACGGGGAGACTCCTATCTTGGAGTGACGATGGAATTTAACCTTTTCAAAAATCTTGATAAAGAAAGTATCATCGGTGCTTTTGTCAAGGCTAGTAAGGAAACCTCAACTGAAGAGCTTACAGAAATTTCCCTAGATCAACTAAAACAGCAACATCCAGGTAAAGGAATCACTGTGGATTTATCTCCAGGAAGCCGATTGAGGAATAAAGGGTGTCTTCAGCGAGGGCAAGTTAAAATCTCATCTAGAGCTAGAGGGTTTGATCAGCAACCGTTGTATCTTGTTCTTAGTTGTACTCGGAAATGGGCAAAGCAAGGGGAATTTGATATGCAAAGATATGCGCTAGTTGTATCAATCAATCACTCAAATCCTGAAGTAGATTTATATAACCAGCTTAAGCTCAAGACTCAAATTGCTCAAAGAATTCGTATTAGATAGGCTCTGCCTGGAGCCTATAGGGTGTAGGGCTTGAAGGGGCAGTATTGACGCCTAGGATTTACGATGCCTCAGCTTCCTCCCGCCCACCGTTCACTACGCCTAAGATTTACACCCAAGATTTACATCCAACTTCACCCACGATTTGCGATCGCGCTTACCCCATAGATCATGACTGGAGAAAATCTGTCAAACCCAATGTCCCCCGAACAAACTTCTCCCGAACAAACTTCTCCCGAACAAACTTCTCCCGAGCAAACGCCCCAAAATCAACCTCCCATTGATGCCGAAGCGTTGCTGACGGCGATGCGACGCAAGCAAGGCACTTGGGTGGAATGGGCGGAAGCTTGCCAAGCCTTGCAGAAAGCGGGACAGACCGATCAAGCAATCTTTGAAGCAACGGGATTTGAACCGATTCAGCAGAATCAAATTATCGTTGCGATGCAGGTTTACAAATCCATTGTGCAAGTGGGCATTAACGATGCCACGAAGACCCATTTCGGGCAGCGGGCCAGTGATGTGTTGTATGAGTTCCGCATTCTGGCTCCCAGCGATCGGGCGGCGGCGGCGGAATTTGCCTGCGATCGTAAAATCGACATGGATGAAGCGCGGGAAATTGCCAAGGCAATGAAGGACTTTACGCGCCTGAGTCAGCCGCCTGCGGAATTTACCAGCCATCCCGGCGATATCATGGCCTATTTTGCTTGGCGGGCGGCAAAGCAGAAAACGGATTTGCAAGCCCGATCGCTGTTAATTGCCAAGGGGTTGAAATATGCCCACAGTGCAACGGCACGGCGGCAGGTGGAAGGGTTGCTGACGGATTTTTCGGCCAGCCCTGCTAAGGCGGCTCCCCGCTTGCCTGTCTATCGTTTGGAAACGGATGAGGAATTGCCCAGTGTGTTGCCAGTGGTGGGTGAAATGCCGTTGACGTTGGCGGATCTGCAAGCGGTGCCGCTCTATGAAACAGAGGAACCCTTTGGCATTGTTAAGTTTTCTGGGGCGGGAGCCTATGTGCCAGTGCCCGGTTGGCAGGTGATTCGCACGGCGTCCGATCCTTTGGTGCTGTTGGCCATGAGTGATCAGTTACCGACGCAATTACCAGGGAAGGCGGAGCAGGTTTTGGTTGTCGTCGACCGGGCGCAGCGATCGTGGGATGGGGATAGTTATTTCGTGGTGGCGAATGATGATAATCAGTTGGAGATCCAGTGGTTTGAGGAGGCTCCGGCGGGTTCGTTGCTGGGTCGGGTGATTCTGGTGATGCGTCCGAAGAAGATTTTGGATGAGAGCTATACGCAGGAATTGTGGCAGTTTGAGGAGTAGGAGGGTGAAAGGGTAGGAGAGTGGGAGGGTTGGGGAGTGATGGTTGCGATCGCTCCTTGGCTCAACGTCAGTTGGATGAATTCGTGGTGTACCTCGATCGTCGGGGCTGCTGCGCAGCGAAGATCGGGGAACTTCTCCCCGCGCCCCTGCAATGTCAGGGGACTCTACTCCCCCGACACCCCCCGAAAGTAAATTCTCCGTCCCAGTACAGGGGATTTGTGAGGGACAATTGTGCTTGTCGAACTCAGGTTTATCATTACAGAAATAACCGATCAACTGCGCAGGTAAATCCGGGTAACAGTGGTGAGGTTGGTACGTCTGTTACCAATAAGGTAGACAAGAGTTTAAGAGTGGTGGGTTGGCGGCGATAGATTTCGACTTGCTGGAGCCGCCAATCTAAAATCCAATATTCCTGGACTCCGCGCTCGGTATACAGTTTGAGTTTCGTTTCCCGATCGTGGCGTTCTTTTTGTGTTCCGGCGGAGAGCACCTCGACGATTAATTCTGGCGCGATCGTTAAAATGGCCATTTTCGTCTAATCAATACTCCGGACACTTTTTGGAACGGAAGCTGAAACCTGCATTCCACCGTTGGCATTCGACCTCACTGAGGATGCTGAAACCCGCATTCTACCGTTGTCGATTTAAAACTGTCCGGACTATTGGTCTAATGCAACGTCCAATTGAGATTTGCTGATCCAAACAACGTCAGGAATAACGTTATCTGTATCACTAAAAATAATGCCTGGAGTGGAAACCGTTTTACCTAAGTTAGTCGCGATCGACCAGTTGCGAAGTTCGGCTACGGTGTTAACAATGGCATTCTGATGACCCCAATTACAAGCAGTTCTCCATCAACAATTTCATAGCGATCGCTGCTCTCAGGTAAGCGTTCTAAATCTGCCGTTGTCCAGAGGAGCAGATCGGTCGTTGGCTGCGTCACAATCATCTCCGGTGAGGGAGCTTTGGTTTAATCATAGCCTGCTGCATCAATTGGTTTTAGAGGAATGGGACACGAAGTTAGGGACTTGCTAAGAAATAACATCCCTAATTCAGTCACCCCTCTACCCCTCTACCCCTCTACCCCTCTACCCCTCTACCCTTTACCTGAGATTTTATTTATACGCAGTTCCCTAATAGTCCTTGGTGATTTTTGCGACTTTGGTGCCGGGGTAGTAGGAACCGAGGATTTGCACGTATTTGTAGCCCTGTTCAGCTAGGTTGAGTGCGCCGAGTTGGCTCATGCCTTTGCCAGCGAAGGCTTCGGCTACGATGTCGTCGGAGGCTGCATAGAGCGACTCCACGATGCCGCCTTTGTAGCTGACGTATTCTCCAGAAGTCATGTCTACGGCTTGGTTGGTGCGATCGTCTTCTTTTTCGATGCCGCTGTAGACCTGGAAGTATTCGTCGTTGCCCAGGTGGTAGAGGGGATGGGCGGGTTTGAAATAGTAGGTCATGGCGTAGGAGCGGGCGGCGACGGCTTGGGCTTTGAGGGCTTCGGGACTCCAACTGGGGGAGACTTCGCTGGCAACCACGCTGTAGAGATATTGGCGCATGTTGACGTAGTTAATGGCTTGGAGTTGGCCTTGGTGCACGGCGAGGAGGAGTTTGCCGCGATAGGCGCGATTGTTGACGTAGAGCAGGCCGCCGGGTTCTGGGGTGATGAAGGCTCCGAGGGGGAGTTTGGAACTGCCGAGGGTGATGCCTTGGCCGTCGAATTGGGCGGTGTAGACTTCGCCTGCGGTCATGGTTGCGAGTTTTTCGCCTTTGTCGTTACTGACAATGCCATTGGTGGAGCTAGCAATCACGATCGCGTTGCCTTTAGCGATGCCAACGTGCATTTCAATATAGGCGTCTACGGGGGCGTTGGTGGCTTCGAACATCGCCTTGGCGCGGCGGTTCATTTCCTTTTGTTCGGGGGTGAGTTTGGAGAGATCAACGGGAGTGGGGCTGGGGGAGGCGGT
>NZ_JBLZFX010000100.1:0-22047 GCF_050753345.1 Alkalinema pantanalense CENA528
CTTCAATGAATACCTTCTCAATCAATTTATTCACAAGTTAGAGCTTGACCCGACTTCGATTAAATCACATCCCAACTACTCAACCCTCTGTGAACACGGCATCATCGCCGCTTAATTTTGTCCGGAGTATTGTAATTTTATAGTCGATTTAGAAGATGATATTACTGAAGGCTCGATCGTACCGTTGCTGGAATCCTGATAAATCACTCTAAAGGAACAAAATCTTTGCAATTTGGCTGCTTCGATCGGATTCTCTGAGTCGATTCCGTAATTTGTTCCTTGAGATTGTGTGAGCTTTTGCAGGCTTTTCTAATTCCATTTTCCAAACTAGATTTGCCTACGATGCTTCGTCCAAGATACCACTGCAACAGAGATAATTGCGCTCAAACCATTATTGAATCGGTATGATGAACTGGAAGTTTGCATGAATTTGTATGACGATCGCCTCTGTCATCGGTGAAGCTGCGATTGAAGAAAATCTAAAACAGTTTCTCCTCGTTCTGTCTGTTTCCTTAAGCGTAGCGACACTTCCCCAGGTCTTTAGTTGGTTCCGTCGAATTCCTTACACATTATTGTTAGTGATTGTCGGATTGGGATTAGCGTTCGTGGATGTGCGTTTAGTAAACCTCTCCCCACCGTTAATCTTGTCTATTTTCTTGCCACCGCTGCTATAGGCACCCGGTCTTGCCAGCAGCGAAATAGAATACGAATCCATCTTGCTGCACTGCACTCAAACTTGACCATTGAGTCAGAAAGTCACAGAATACGAACGTATCGCTATGCTCGAAACAATCTATCACTTGCGGAAAGTACCCTTTGAGAACATCGACCAGTCGGTTGGTGGTACGTCCAATGTCTTCAATTAATGTGCGTCGCCATTCTACAAGCGCTTGTAGTTGCCTGAGCCGGGGGCTGGCTGGCTGCCATACCGTCAGTTTGTCTCGATGTTTTTGAAGCAATTCGACTTGCAATTCTGCATCCGTTGGGTCGTCTTTGGCTCGACTCGGTGTAAAGGCTTGACGGTACTTGGAAACCGTTTGCGGATTGACTGGATACAGTACGAAAAACTCATACTTGCACAAAGCATAGATTAAAGGGCCTCGTTTCTGTTCTAGACAGACTGCGATCAGCTGTCCTCCATAGCGCTTTCGCAGTTGCAGTGCCCAGGCTTCGATCGCTTCGGGTCGAGCACCGATCACTTCCTGTTCTTGGGTTTGAGTCATACAATCATACAGACAGATATCGTGCTTTTGGTCTGCCCAATCTATACCAATCAGAGCGACATAAGAAAGTTCACCCATGGAAGCTATCCTCCGAAACGAATCGGTCATCATAAGAGGTGGTTTTCATCCCAGTCGTCAAGCGAAAGTATTATGGCAGACATCACAATCTGTCCCTGAGGATTCGTTCATTGAGGACTAGGAACCTGGTCAGTGCGACAATATGTTAGTAGTCATCTGACTGTCGCCCGTTGCATAGTCGTCACTGACCTCTCCTCTGTTATAGGCAATTCTGATGCCTCCCGTATTGCTCTTGTCTACCCATAACTTCACGGCAGCGGATGGGCCGAAGTCGCTGGGGCTGAGTTCAAGGTTATTTGCCGCCGCTCAGCCAGAACGTTAGGCTTAATCTTCAAGAGAGATAAATACATTTCAAGCGCCTCTTGATCCCAAGATGGGAACAAAGTATAATTTTGAGTATGCGTATCATAGCCCGCAGTACCCTCCGCGACTACTGGGAGAACCATTCAGATATCGAAGATGCCCTGAAAACTTGGTATTACGACGCATCTCGTGCGGATTGGCAAAGTCCAGCCGATGTTAAAGAAGCCTATCGCAATGCAAGTATCATTGCGAATAATCGAGTTGTCTTCAATATCAAAGGCAACAAGTACCGCTTAATTGTGGCGATTCGCTACGACATCGGGATTATTTTTATTCGCTTTATTGGAACTCACACTGAGTATGACCAAGTTGATGCAGAGACTATCTAGAGAGGATTCACTGATGGAATTACGACCCATTCGGACTGACGCAGATTATCAGACAGCCTTGAAAGAAATTGAGCAGCTATTTGATGCTGCTCCCGATACCCCTGAGTTCGATCGTTTAGATATTCTCAGTACGTTAGTCGAAGCCTATGAAAAGACGATCTACCCGATCGATTTGCCTGACCCAATTGAAGCGATTCAGTATTATATGGAAACACGCGAATGGTCACGACGAGATTTAGAATCTTGTATTGGTAGCCGAGCACGAGTCTCAGAGATCCTATCTCGTAAGCGCTCTTTGACCTTAGATATGATCCGAAAGCTGCATGATCAATTGGGCATTCCAGCCGAAGTCTTGATCCGGCCTTATGAGTCGTTACAATCTCCAGCCTAACACATGCCCTGAGCCTCACTAAGTTAAGCAGGAATGTGAAAATACACTTCTACCATTGTTACTAGTCCACATACAAGCATAGTAATCTAGTGATTCTAAACTAGATTACCCTAGCATTGTTAGAGTCGTCACTGACCTTTCCTCTGTTATAGGCAATTCTGATGCCTCCCGTATTGCTCTTGTCTACCCATAAACCGCGCTGCACCGGAACGTACTAATATGATTGGTTGAGTTGCATAGGGTGTTTGCGTCCGGTGAGCGCGACCGTTCTAGAGATCGAGTACCCTCGATCGAACGCAGCCCACAATCCTTACAGATCCACTGAATCGGTTTGCAACAGGGGATGTAGCTTGCTTCCCGAAGGATGGATGGTTCGCCAAGCATTCATTGGTCAACGAGAGTTCCCATCTGATTGTCAATCAGCTTTAAAAAATCGATCGAGTCTCATCAAGCCTTCGTGTATTTGAGTAAAGGCCGTCACTCAACTCATCCGATCGGGCCATTAAACGCTAAATTTTGTAGGGGATGCATTTAGCGTGTTTTTGGCCTTAGAGAGGTGACACAGATGCTCTATTTTATGGTGACGTGGTTTCTGTTGGCGATCGTCTGCTGCACGATCGGAACCGGACTCCTAACAGACTTAAACATTCAAGCTTTTCCAAAACTCAGCGATCGAGCGATCGTGGCCACTTGGCTGGGCCTAGTCCTCCTGAGTGTGACCTTGCTGGTCGTCTCCCTGCTGTTGCCCCTAACGCCCTGGGTGGGGTTGGCCGTGGCTGGCCTTTGGTGCAGCGTCAGCTTGCTCAGACAAAACCCGCGATCGCAACTGCACCAACTAGGTCAACTCCTCCGTTCCCAGGGCTGGATCTGGCTGGGACTCGCCGCGATCGCCGCCACCGTCACCAATGGCTCAGTCGTCTGGCACGACACCGGCTACTACCACTACAGCGTCCTGCAATGGCTAGGACAATACGGATCCGTCCCCGGCATCGCCCTGTTGTTTAACAACCTCGCCTTCACCTCCGCCTGGTTTGCCCTAGGTGCGCCCCTCAACCCCGCCGCCTTAAACGCCCAAGCCAGCGCCGTCACCAACGGCTTTGTCCTTTGGTTGGGACTGTGCCATGCCGTGCTGGTGTGGCCTCGGGTCTGGCAGCGGCGCGGCACTTTGGCCGATCACTTCATCGCCCTGTATCTGCTAGCGGCCCTCCTGATCGCCTGTTTCACCAGTCCCCTCAACTCCATCACCGTTTCTCCATCCCCCGACGGCATGATGCTATTCTTCATCGGCATCGTCGCCTGGGCCATGCTACAAACCGCCGCACCGCCTGAGATCGTGCCGTCGATCGTTTCCGATCGGTCAGCCACCCGCGCCACTGACCCAATGCTGATCGATCCCTGGGCCGATCCCCCCGCCGATCCCCCCGCAGTCGATCGCAGCATAGTCAATCACGATAGAGTCGATCGCTCCGATTCCCGTCTGGTAGCCTTGGTGCTGGCAGCGGGTACCGTAACGATGAAGCTCACCGCCCTCCCCGTCCTCGCGATCGGTTTGGTGTTTTACCTGTGGCAGCGGCCCTTCCGCTGGGGCGATCGCCTTGCGGGAGTCGCCGCCATGGTTGCCGTCCTATTCCCCCTAGTTTCCGCTAGCCTTGTCACCTCCGGCTGTCCGCTCTATCCCTCCTCCTTACTTTGCTTAGACGTTCCCTGGTCACCCACCACGCAAAAACTCACCCAAGTCGCCCAGGGAACCCACGGCTGGACAACCTGGTATGGCCCTCCCCCTACAGGCGTACATCCCTGGCTCTGGGCCTTGTGGAACTGGTTCATGTCGTCACCGAAGGAGCAAATCACAGCCCTCGCGATCGTGTTGGCCTTGGTAGGCGCGGTCTATCTCTGGAAGCGCACCGATCCCAAAAGCGTGCGATCGGAACTGTGGGTCAGTGCTTTAGGCGTCGTGGGGATTGCTTTCATCATGACCACGTCGCCCTTTTTCCGGTTCAGTGTGCCCTATATTTTGGTGCTGCTGGCCTTGGTCAGTGCTGTCTGGTTGCATCGCTGGCCCGGTCAGTTCTGGCAGATGGCGTTACCCGCTAACCTCAGCAATCCAGCTCCGATTGTTCTGTTTATCGCTGCCTGCGTCACCGCGATCGGTCTAAAAAATGCCGCCGGATGGCAAATCCTACTGCCCCCTCAGATGAAAAACGACTCGCAGATTGTTGTCCGACAAACCAACGGAATTCTGTACTTTGCACCCAGAAGCGGCGATATCATCGAGAATCCCAACCAGCAGAAAGACATGTGCTGGGCGGCTCCCCTGCCCTGTGCCTACGAAATTCCCCAGGATGTGTACCTGCGAGATCCCCAGCAAGGCATTGCCGGGGGATTTGTGCGGCGACGCTAGACGTTTTCTCGGGATTACTTTTTCTAGGTATTATTTTTTAGACAACGCTTAGGCATGATTTATTTGCTGCAAATCCCCTGGGGGCAAATCCTTCGGGTATCTTCAATATGGTTCAAAATAGTGCAGGCTCTCTCTGAACCGTTGGGCCTGGATTGTTAAGCCAAGTTTTATTCTCCAACCATTGCCTAATCCCATGGATATTAAAGCTCTGATTCGCGATATCCCTGATTACCCCAAACCGGGAATCCTCTTCCGCGACATCACGACCCTACTGCGCGATCCCCAAGGCTGGCAGTATACGATTAACACCTTGGCGGAAAAATGCTCGCCCTTCGAGCCGGATTACATTGTCGGCATGGAATCCCGTGGTTTTTTGTTCGGAACCCCCTTGGCCGTTCATCTGGGAACTGGTTTCATCCCCGTCCGCAAGCCCGGCAAATTGCCCTCAGCCGTCTACTCCGTCGAGTATGAGTTGGAATATGGCACCGATCGCCTGGAAATGCACCAAGATGCCATTACCCCTGGTGCTAAGGTGCTGATTGTGGATGATGTCATTGCTACGGGGGGCACGGCAGCCGCCACCGCCCAACTGGTGCAGCAAAGTGGGGGCGAGCTGGTGGGTTTTGCCTTCCTGGCAGAACTGACCTTTCTGAATGGTCGCAGGAACTTACCCGATGTGCCGATCGTCTCGCTGATTGAGTACTAGACTGAAGGGCAATACGATCGGAGCCTACCTGCAACGGGCATACCCCGCCAGGTTTGGGGCAAAATCCCCCGATCGTCGGCCTTTAGTCCGAGAAGTTCGTCTGAGAAGTTCGTCTGAGAAGTTCGTCCGAGAGTTTGCATCCATGTCTGCTTCTACAACCGCCTTCGATCGCTTCCTGCGTGCCACGTCGGATGCGCTGACCAGTGATACCACCATCTACATTGTCAAACGCTTACTACAAGCGGCTCTGACCTTGTTGCTAGCCTCCATGCTGTGCTTTTTGATTATTCAACTGGCACCGGGGGATTATCTGGACGCCCTACGGGAAAATCCCCGTATCTCACCGGAACGATTGGAGGAGTATAAACGGCAGTTTGGTTTGGATAAACCCTGGGATCAGCAATATTGGCTGTGGTTATGGCGGATTATTAGCCAAGGGGACTTTGGCACCAGCTTTGTTTATAACCGATCGGTGATTTCGCTCTTGGTAGAACGGGTGCAGGCCACGTTGCTATTGGCGATTAGCTCTCTAATCGTCACCTGGGCGATCGCTATTCCCATGGGCATTGTCGGCGCAGTTTATCAGCAAAAATGGATCGATCGCGTATTGCGCGTCCTGAGCTACATCGGCCAAGGGTTGCCTAGTCTGATTGCTGGTTTGTTACTACTCGTTTTTGCCCAAAATACCTCGCCACTCTTTCCCGTGGGCGACATGACCAGCATTGACTACGACGACCTAACGCCGTTGGGTAAAGTAATTGATATTGCATGGCATATGGTATTGCCGACGATCGCCCTCAGCATTACTAGTTTTGCGGGATTGCAGCGGATTACGCGGGGGGAAATGCTGGACGTACTGCGCCAAGACTATATTCAAACTGCCCGCGCCAAGGGACTGCCGGAAAATAAGGTGATCTATGTCCATGCGCTGCGGAATGCGGTCAACCCGTTGATTACTCTGCTGGGCTTTGAGTTTGCGAGTCTGCTCAGCGGCGCTTTTATCACGGAAAACTTTTTCAACTGGCCTGGATTGGGACGGCTAACCCTGCAAGCTGTGCAGGCCCAAGATTTGTATTTAGTCCTCGCCAGTTTGATGATGGGTTCCATCATGCTGATTTTTGGGAATTTGCTGGCGGATCTCCTGCTGAAGTTTGTCGATCCGCGAATTCAACTTTCTGACATGAACTAGACGTCCTAGGCGATCGATCTTCGTTTGGGTCACGAATCATGGTGTCAGAATCATATGGCGTCAGAATCATATGGTGTCAGAATCATAGCGTCACGAATCACAGGGCATCACCAGTCAGTAGCCTGAACAACCACCCCTTCCAGAGCAATCTTGAGGGGGAATGGATCACGGTCGTTCCCCTTTTTGTCCAAAATCGTGAATGGATGTAAAGGATTCTGTTGAATCTTAGGGCTTCACGGCACAATGAAGACAGCCTTACCCCTTCACTCACTTATCCTTTCACTCACTTAACCCTTCATCCCCCCTTCACCCACCCTTTTACCCACCTACCCACCCTTTTACCCACCTACCCCTTACATCCCCCCTTCACCCACCCAATCAATTTGAGGTAATGCATGTCCGATCGAATCTGGTATGTGATGCGCTCTCGGCGGGATGGTCAGTATTTAGCGGCTTACCCCAAGGTGGCGGAAGGAACGGCTCGATCACCCGAAAATGGTTATGTGCTGTTATTCAATCAACATGCGGATGCGTTAAGTTATATTAATCGATTTGCGCCGGAGTTGGGCAGTACGGTGGCGGTAGAGTCAATGGTGAACCATCAGTTATCGGCCTTGCTGGAGCGCTGGTCTTTTAAAGGGGTAGGGATTGTGGAAGACCCTTGGATGCCCCAAGTTCAATTTGCGGTACGTCAAGCAGAATTCTAAGTCCTAGTGGACTGATGACCTTAAGGAGTCGAGTAGGTTACTAGAACACTTATCACTGGAACACTTATCACTAGAATACTTGTCACTAGAACACTTATGAACGGTTAGGTGTCTAACTGTTTGCCTAAGCTGAGCCCTTCGACATCTCCGCTGCTTGCCTCAGATTCCTCTAAAAGGGTCATGCATGAGCAAGGTCTGAAAAAGGGTAATGGTGCGAACTCGGGGAAAATCCAATCTTGCTCTATAATTTTGCTTTATAGGTTCTTGCTTTATAGGTTCTACCGTAGGAAGTTGCTACAATGCGGAGTGTACTATACGGTCATTTTATCGCTGCGCTAGATTACTAGATGTAGTGTTTAGTGACTGAAGGGGTCGCAGGATACAAGATTTTTTAAAGATTGTTGTCAAGGCCACAGGACTTCGTTTTAGCTGCGTGATCAAAGGATAAAGTTTGCTAAATGCAGAGTGATCTCAGACAAGTCATATTCTGTGTGCGAGACAGTTTAGATGAGTTCAAAATTTGTGAGACGATCGTTCTCACTTGTGTGGACGCTTTGGGCCTAGTGAACTGCGAAATTCTGCTCTGCAATACCGATCGCACCTTGGTGACTGCACAGTATTCCTACTTGCCCCCTTCTCAGTTTCCGGAACCCCATTCCCGTCGGGTCGTTCGTGTGGATTTTCCCATTGGGCGCACGATCGCAGAGATGGATACCCCCCAGACAGGCTTCACCCTTTCCGGCTCCAGTACCCATCAAGCTTGGTTCACCATGCCCATCCTAGATGTCTCAGGAAAATTGGGCGAAATGACCCTAGTCCGCCCTACCAATCAAGCCTTTACAACCGAAGAACAAGATTGGCTAGAACAGATTGCAGCGGAATGCGCGATCGCCATTCGTCGGATTCGTTTAAATCAAATTATCCAAACCCAGACGGTTGAACTCAAACGATTGTCTCAACTCCAGGACAACTTTCTCAGTACAGTGTCCTACGAATTGCGGATTCCTTTGGCCAACATGAAAATGGCCATTCAGATGATCAGTCTCGCCCTTAAACCTAACGAAACTGAAGAGAATGAGAATTTAACACTCTCGCCGAAAATGTTTAGTAAAGTGCAACGCTATCTGGAAGTGTTGCAAAAAGACTGCGATCGGGAAGCAAAGTTAATTCAGGATCTCTTAGATTTACAGCAACTAGATACAGATACGCTGTCATTGTTAATCTCAGTGATCCAATTAGATGAATGGTTGCCCTATGTTGTTAATCCTTTCTTAAAACGGTTTCTAGAATGCAATTTACGCTGTGAAGTCAGCATAGAGCCCGAGTTACCGCCCTTAATGTGCGACCAGATTAGTCTGTCTCGTATTATGGTGGAACTGTTAAGTAATGCCTATCGCTACACCCCCGTGGGCCAACAAATCGTGATTTCTGCCAAACAAGTCAAGGATGAGGCCGAGGAAGAACCTCGCTTGCATTTGCAGGTATTTAACGCTGGCGTAGAAATTCCCAGAGAGGAAATTCCGCGAATATTTGATAAATTTCACCGTGTTCCTAAGCTAGATATCCGCAAACAAGGGGGAACAGGACTGGGTTTAGCGCTGGTGCAACGATTGGTGGCTCGTCTGGGGGGACGGGTGTTATTAGAAAGCAATCCAACAGGCACCCTGTTTACGATCGAGCTGCCGTTCCAAAGTCAGGGCTAATGAACCGCGTTGCAAGTGCTTAGGGATTTGCAAAGAAATAATATCCCCTCTTCATTCCCCTACCCTCCTACCCCTTTACTCGCCTACCCCTACCCAATTGGGATTTTATTGATGCGCTGTTCCCTTAGAGGCTCTTAATCCACATTTTTGATAAATGCGCCATCGATGAGCCGAGGCGCGTTGTTGCTCACGTCTAATTCCGCAGATAAGTCAACATCGCGGGGAAATCCACGTTGGATCAATTCTCTCCCAGAGCCACATTGCTGTAGGAGTGGCTTCAGGTTGCTGTGGACGCTTTGATAGGCCAGCATAGCGGCTTGGGCTTCCGGTGACAATGACCCCTGTAAATTCTTCCCCTGCAAATGGCTGATAATGGCCCCCGCCCCGATCCAATCTTCAAAGGATGGACGCAGACTTCCATTGGGCCAATGCTCTCCGGCGGGGATGACCGCAATTCGGGTTCCATAGGTCATGGCTGCGCGAGCCACCGATCGGCCATTGCGAAAACAGCCCGCTAAGGTAGGGGGTAGGCTGGGCCGCTAAACTCAGGGGGGCTCCATTGGCAGAGGGTAGGACAAGGCGAGTCCCTGACGGAATGGTTTGCAATGACGTGGGAGATAGGGAATATCCCGGATGGCCTCGTTTGCTGGCAAGTTGCGCCCCGATCGTCGTGGCAAAGACCTGAGCAGAGTCATCTTTCCACGCATAGGGAAAGACCCTTGCACCTTGCTGAGTTGCAATTTCGATGCAAGTTGAGAAAGACAGGACATCGACAATCACGACGACATCGCTAATCGAGGCTAATTGCGCAACGCCCTCCGGCCCCCATTCACAGCGGATGTCAAACTCAGCTTGATCGAAGTACATAGACAGTTCAGATAGACGATTCAGATGGAGAAACCAGCCTGCATCTCTAGTTGAAGTGCGCTCCAGTTAAATTTCGCCCTAAGCGCGTCTAGCAACGAACCTCAAACTTTCTGTGGATTAACGATTCTTATGCATGACTGAATAGACCTTGTTCATTGCCTGCTGAACTCTGGTGTAGCTGGGATCTTGATAAATCCGTTGTTGAATGGATTCCAACTGACGATATATCAACTGCATTTGGGTTTCGCTGCGAATGGTGCCGAGATACTGTTGAAGCTGACGTTGCTGTACCTGTAACTGTCTCACCTGGCTGGAATAGGGCAGGCGACTTTCCAGCTTTTGCATGGCTGCTTCAAACTCCTCCGGTGATTTGACAGCTCGTAGGGTTTGGTCAAACTTGCGCATTTCCGCGAGTAATTCATCCGGTACGCCATCCCGGTTGCGATCGACACTTAAATCGATCGGCTTGACCGACTCCGTATCCACCTTACATTCCCGATCGAGGCTACGAATTCCTTGGCCTGGAATTTCGATATAGCAAAAGGGGCGATCGACAGAGGTTGAGGGGCGAGGGGGCTTGCGTACTGTACGACCAGACTGAGCAAGCGCTGCTTCACTCACTGTGACCGCCATGACTGCAAAGGACAGCAGAGCCAACAATCTAGTCGGGAGAACGTGGGTAGGGAGACGTTTCATAAAGGTTGAATCTAAACTTCAATCTACATCTACTACCTACACCGATTGAGTTATGCAGTACGGAAAATCTCCCACGGCTTTTTTATGATTTTTAGCTTGCTTGCTCCATGGCTTGGGGGGGCACCTGCGTCGGGTTGTAATGACCTGCTGCGGGCAAATTTGCTGGCCTACACCGCGAGGAACTGCTGAATCACTGCTTTGCTCAGTTCGCTGGTGGGGCCAGAAGCCACAATGCCGCCCTTCTGCATGGCGTAGTACCAATCAGCCTTGCGGACAAAGTGTAAATGTTGCTCGACTAGCAACACCGAAATTCCCCGCGTTTCCACGACCCGGCGCACTGCATCCTCGATATCCAGAATAATCGACGGTTGAATGCCTTCCGTGGGTTCATCCAGCACTAGCAGTTGCGGCCTGCCCATGAGAGCCCGTGCGATCGCCAACTGCTGCTGTTGGCCTCCGCTCAAGTCCCCGCCCATGCGACCCAGCATCTTTTTCAGGACGGGAAAGAGCTCAAAAATGTCATCGGGAATCTCCTTCGATCGGGCATAGCGGTTGCCTAGGGCTTCTAGGCCGATCAGCAGATTTTCCTTCACCGTCAACTTGGGAATAATTTCCCGGCCTTGGGGCACGTAGCCAATGCCCATTCTGGCACGGCGATCGGGCGAAGCTTGCCCAATGGCTTGGCCATTAAATAGCACTGAACCACTGCGGGCTTTCAGAACTCCCATCACCGTTTTCAATAGCGTCGTTTTACCCACACCATTGCGGCCAATCAAACAGACCATTTGGCCCGGTTGTACAGTCATATCCACATTACGCAAAATGTGACTTTCGCCATAGTAGACATTTAGATTAGACACTTGGAGGGTGGGTGGGGTACCAGCTTGACCCACATTTCGCAATATTTGGCTTTCTGCTTGCATGGTGATTGTTCCTTTGGCGATCGAACCTTTGGCGATCGAATGTGCTCGAATTGTCTGACGATTCCCCGTTGTCCCCTAGTCCTCGTCGTCCTCTTGATTGCCTAGGTAGACCTCAATGACCCGAGGATCGGACTGCACTTCATCCATCGTCCCCTCACAGAGTACTGTTCCTTCGTGGAGAACCGTGATTTTGCGGGCAATTTGTCGGACGAATTCCATGTCATGTTCAATGACCAGAATGGAATGGTGGGCAGAGAGGGCCAGGAGCAGATCGCCCACCTTTTCCGTTTCCTCATCGGTCAGCCCTGCGACGGGTTCATCCACCAGCAGCAAGTCGGGGGACTGCGCCACCAACATACCGATTTCCAACCGTTGCTTTTCCCCGTGGGATAATAACGCCGCTGGGCTATTGGCCTTACTGAGTAAGCCCACAGTCACCAACAGTTGCGCGATCGCGTCCTTGTCGCCTGTTTTGGGTTTGCCCCAGAGCGTAGTCCAGAGGTTCTTTTGCTTGTTGTAGGCCAATTCCATATTGTCCCGCACGGATAGGTTGAGATAGACCCGTGGGGTTTGAAACTTGCGGCCTACGCCAAATTGAGCGATCGCGAATTCCGGCATTTTGCGCAGATCGCGCCCTTTAAACCGGACATTGCCTGTTGTGGGTTGCACTTTCCCCGTAATTACATCTAGAAAGGTGGTTTTACCCGCCCCATTCGGCCCAATCACGACGCGCAATTCTCCAGCATCCATGCTGAAGGTCAAGTTATTCAACGCTTTGAAGCCATCAAAACTAACCGTCAGATTCTCGATTTCCAAGAGTTTCCCGCTCATATTGCACTTCCGGATCGGTTTCTAAACTGGGATAGGTCATGATTTGGCTGCGGCCAAACAGCGATCGCAGTAGATCGCGGCCTTGGGTGGTGAGCCAGCCGACAATACCACTGGGTAAGGCTGTGACGACGAGGAGGAACAACGCCCCTTGGAAAAATTGCCACACTGCCGAAAATTGTTCACTTAGCAAGCTCTTGGCAAAGTTGACTACCAATGCGCCCAGAATTGCGCCTGCTAAGGTTGCTCGTCCGCCCACCGCGACCCAAATCACCATTTCGATCGAAAAGGCAATGTCCATGGCATTGGGTGTGATAATGCCCGACTGCACCGTGTACAACGCGCCGGAAATTCCTGCCAACGCTGCGGACACTGCAAACACTAACACCTTAAAGGCCGTTGGGTTATAGCCCGAAAAGCGCACCCGAGGTTCATCATCCCGAATCGCGACTAGCAGTTTGCCAAAGCGGCCACTGGTGAGCCAGCGACAGAGGGCATAGGCCGCGACTAAAAAGACGACCGTTAGGAAATAGAACCATCCTTGCACCGAGGGCGAACTGGCCACCTGACCAAAGAGGGTGGCGGTATCCGTTTTGAGGCCGTTGGTGCCGTTGATCAGTTTTTGCTGTCCGTTGAAGAAATTGAAGAAAACAATCAACGCCGCCTGGGTCAGGATGGAGAAATAGACGCCGCGAATGCGGTTGCGGAAGACCAAGTAACCCAATACAGCGGCCAACAGCGCAGGAACCACAATCACCGCAAAAATGGTAAACGGGAGGGAATAAAACGGCTTCCACAGAAGCGGTAATTCCGTCCCCCCGTACAGTGTGATAAATTCCGGCAACTGTCCCGCTGGAATTTGCAACTGTAAGTACATGGCTAGGGCGTAACCCCCTAGGGCAAAAAATAGCCCATGGCCCAGGCTCAGAATGCCTGTGTAACCCCAGATTAAATCAATGCCCAAGGCTGCGATCGCCAAGGCCATGAAGCGCCCCAGCAATCCCACCCGGAAGGACTGTCCCGTGATATTTAAAATGCCGGGAACCAATACTAAAACCGCGATCGCTAATCCAGCCACAATGGCTATTTCCACCCAAAGCCGCGATCGAGACTTGCCAGGGGGAGGAGTTTTGGGTGATTTCTCAACAATTGTTTGCACGGCTATATCCCAGGAGTTATCAAAGGATTCATCAACAGACGTCTAAGCATCCACTGTTCGGCCTTTTTGGGGGAAGAGTCCCGCCGGACGAACTTGTAGAAAGACAATAATCAATGCAAAGACCAACACCTTCGCCATACTGATGGTTGAGAAAAACTCAAAGAATCCCGAAACTGGGGCGATCGGTTTAAACAACGTGACCAAGCTACCGGAACCAATGATGTAGTTAGACACGCCCAAAACGAGGGCAGCGACAATACTGCCGACCAATTTACCAACACCCCCCACTACGACCACCATAAAGGTATCAACAATGTAGGTTTGTCCAGTGTTAGCGCTGACGGAACCTAGCAAACTCACGGCACAACCTGCGATCCCCGCCAAGCCCGATCCCAAGGCAAAGGTCAACGCATCGACCCGCTCGGTTGGAATTCCTAAGCAAGCACTCATGCCCCGATTTTGCGTCACCGATCGAATGCGTAACCCCCAGTCGGTTTTATTGAGAAATAAATAGACGGCGGTTAAGGCTGCAAGAGACAGAACAATGATGAAGGCATCGCGGTAAGGTAACCCGGATTGGATATCGCCCATTTTGATATCCCAACGTCCCCTTAACCAGGTCGGAGCCGTCACATTCTGGCCTTGGTTACCAAACCAAGGTCGTATCCAAGTGGGCTGAACCTTACCCCAGTAATCACTAATATTCCACGCCAGGGCAGCAGCAGCAATCAAGGCAATGCGACTCAGGCGTTCACCGATCCAAGGTTCATCCCGTTGCGCCAAACTTTTCCAGCCGCGATAACCAAGGAGGCCAAAAACGACGATCGCCAGTAAGACCTGCAGCCCCACTGCTCCAACGAATTGGGTCGTAACAAAGACCGCTGCCGCTGCCAGTAGCGCATCCAGCCCCAATACCCCGATCGATAGAGTCCGATTTTGCAAAATTCGATCGCTGAGGGGTGTTTTGCTAAACAGCAGTTGAATGCCAAAGAAAACGGCGCAGAAGGCACCAATGCCAATGACAAACTGCCAACTGACACTACGGACAAACTGTTGCAAAATCAAGCTGACGCCCCAAGTGGCCAGCAAAGTTTCCAACGGTCGCCCGTAGAGAAATCTCACCACACCGCGTTCCAAGACCAAGCCAAATAAAGCGGTAACAAGGAATGCAGCAAGAATGGCGGGGAAGATGTAGAAGTCAAAGAAGGGAGTTCCTTTCAATGCATTTTGAACGACTACGGTGGTGTAGGCTCCCAGCATCATCAATTCACCGTGGGCCATGTTAATCACACCCATTAGGCCAAAGACGATCGCTAAGCCCAGCGCCGCTAGGAGCAACACTGACCCATTGCTGAGTCCACCAAAAAATGCATCAAGCAAGCCAGAGAACAAGAGCCTATCCTCCTTAAAACGGAAGAACTGGATATCGAAGAAATGGATGCAGACTGGAATGCCCCTCCTAGGTCAACTCCGAATGAGCTTGGAATTGCGTAGAGAGAGGCACCAGTCGTTATTGTTTACTGATTTGAGCGATTGCAGAGATGCCTGCGATACATTTGCCTAGCGAATACATTTGCCTAGCGAATACTACGATCGCTCAACCCATCACATGACTAACCCATCAGACGATTAGGCTGCCTTGAATTTGCCACCCTTCGCAGGATCAGACCAGTCGCAGGAGAAGCCCTTGGTTTCCGCAACGAACTGGTTCCAGGGTACGGGTTTGACGGCTTCCTTCGTTTCGAAGACGATCTTGAAGAGACCATCTTCAGCCACTTCCCCAATCCGCACAAACTTCGACAAGTGGTGGTTGGATTCCAGGGTCACTTTGCCTTCCGGTGCATCAAAGGTTTGACCGTAGGCCGCCTTCTTCACTTTGTCCAGATCTTCAAAGGTGCCTGCTTTTTCCACCGCCTGTTTCCAGAGGTAGACCATGATGTAGGCCGCTTCCATGGGATCGTTGACCACGCGGTTTGCACCGTACTTAGCCTTGAACGCTTCCACAAATTTTTTGCTGGCGGGGGTATCGACGGTTTGGAAGTAGTTCCAGGCCGCGTAGTGACCTTTCAGATAGGGCACGCCGATCGCTTGCACTTCTTCTTCGGCGATACTGACGGACATGGTGGGATATTTATCCGGCCCCATGCCTGCGGCTTGCATTTCCTTAAAGAAAGCAACGTTGGTGTCTCCGTTCAGGGTGTTGTAAATCACGCCCCCGTTAGGTAGAGCCGCTTTGATCTTGGCGATCACGGGTTTAACTTCGGTGTTGCCGAGGGGAATGTAGTCTTCTCCAACGGTTTTGCCACCCTTAGCAGCCAGTTGCGCCTTAATAATGGTGTTGGCGGTTTGGGGGAAGACGTAGTCAGACCCAACAAGGAAGAATTCCTTGCCTTTATTTTCCAGTAGCCAATCAACGGAGGGCTCAATCTGTTGGTTAGGAGCAGCTCCGGTGTAGAAGACGTTGTTGGAGCATTCCTGTCCTTCGTATTGCACCGGATACCACAGCAGGTGCTTCTTGGACTCGAACACGGGCAGCACAGCTTTACGGCTGGCAGAAGTCCAGCAGCCAAAGACCGTGGCGACTTTGTCTTGATCGATCAACTTTTTAGCTTTTTCAGCAAAGGTGGGCCAAGTGGATTGACCATCTTCGGTGATCGGCTCAATTTGCTTACCGAGGACGCCACCGGCTTTGTTGATTTCTTCGATCGCTAGCAATTCAGCATCCACGACGCTCTTTTCGGAGATGGCCATCGTGCCACTGAGGGAATGGAGAATACCGACTTTAATGGTGTTGCCACTACCACTGGCTGCGGGGGAAGCGCCTGGAGAGGTGGTAGAGCTTGGGGTGGGGGTGGGGGCTGAACAAGCTTTCAGCAGTAAACTACCTGCTGTGGCGGAGCTAAACAGGATAAACTCACGCCGCCCAAATTGCTTTGTCATTGTTTCAACTTGCTCCTCACAAAAGGATGGAAATCAGGATGCAGAAGTGATTAACTGAGGTCGCATCCTCAACATGCTAGAACTGCATATCTCCCAAAAATGTATTCTCGTACACAAAATCCCTAGGTTTTGGGTATTAAATGTGACTGAGATTACGGAAAATGCGTGATGTTCGACCCTGCGGAAGGGTAGCTTTTTGTCTAGCTTTATTCGCATTTATTGAAACATTGGCATTTGCTGACATATTTCAGCAAATACTGTAACATTCAGCGATCGGGCGTTGGAAATCGAAGCTTGGCGATCGAACGCTGGCGGACTATCAATCGATTGGAATTTAAGGGGGATCACGCGATCGGCTGAGCCAGGGTTTGGGGGTGCAAGTGGGTGGTAATGAAATGGATGACGGAATCGAGTCCCTCCTGGGTTTTGAGATTGGTAAAGCTGAAGGGTTTGTCGCCACGCATCCGACGGGCATCGCGATCCATCACGTCCAAGCTAGCGCCGACGTAGGCTGCGAGATCAATTTTATTAATGACTAAGAGATCGGATTTGGTAATACCGGGGCCACCTTTGCGGGGAATTTTGTCACCGCCTGCTACATCAATGACATAAATAGTCAGGTCAACCAGTTCTGGACTGAAGGTTGCTGCCAAATTGTCACCACCACTTTCGACGAAGATAATATCGAGGGTTTGAAAGCGTTGTTCCAAGTCTTCGATCGCGGCGAGGTTCATGGAGGCATCTTCGCGGATGGCAGTGTGGGGGCAGCCTCCGGTTTCCACACCGAGGATGCGATCGGCGTTGAGGGCTTGGCTGCGGACGAGGAATTGGGCGTCTTCTTGGGTGTAGATATCGTTGGTGACGACGGCGAGTTGATAGCGATCGCGCAATCGTTTGCACAGGACTTCGACGAGGGCGGTTTTTCCGGAACCGACGGGGCCTGCGACTCCGACACGTAGGGTACTCATGGAGATCTACACTCCTGCAATCACTGCAATAACTGAAGCTAGTAATCCATGCATATCAGAACGGGTACTGATCTTCAAGCCATCTGGCAGAAATCGTAAGGATTAATTTTGATTGTTTGATGTTATGGGGAAACTCGATCGCGCTAAAGCTGATTACGGAGCTTGAGTTGCAGGTAGCGATCGATGAGTTGATCGGTGATTTGATCCGCTGGGGCGTCTAAGACTAATACGCCTTTTTGCTTCAACTTTGCAAAGGCCACTTGCCGCTGGTTGATCAGATCTAATGCGACCGCACGGGCATAGTTTTCTGCAACCTCGATGCTGAAGGTATGGGCTTGGCGATCGATTTCGCTATCCCGCAGCGCAACGCAAAAGGGTAAATAGCGCGGAGCCAGTCGTCCCATGGCATTTAGCAATTCCATCGATGCAATGTCATCAACAATATCTGTAATCACAACAATGAGGGCGCGGCGATGTTGTTGCTGGGTGATGGTGTTGATGGTGCCGAGATAATCAGGTTCGATGAAATCCGGCTGGATGGGGGTGAGTTGTTCTAGTAATTGCATGAGTTGCCGATCGCCCCGTTGCGGCGGAATCCAGGTGTGCAAGGCCCGATCGAAGACACCCACGCCCACCCGATCGCCCCGTTTCAAAGCAGTTAACGCTAGGGATAGGGTCGCATTTAAGCCCCAATCAAACCGCTGCAACCCATTGACCTGGGCCGTCATCAAGCGTCCCCGATCGAGCAGAATAATCAGGGTTTGTTCCTGCTCCGGTTCTAGGACACGCACCAAGGGGCGATCGCGCCGTGCGGTGGCTTTCCAGTCGATTAAGCGGGGATCGTCGCCCGTGGCATAGTCCCGCAGTTCTGCAAATTCCGTACCCATGCCCATGCGGCGATTTTGCCGGATGCTGCCCGTGGCCTGGAGTGCCAGCCGAATTGAGAGCGATCGCAGCCCAATTAAATCCGGGAAGACCTCCACCGGGGTCGATTCCGCCACCGTCCAATCCAACCAAACCAGCTTCCAGTTGCTCAGTTGCCGCACGGCAATTTTGCCCCAGTTGTAGGATCCGCGATAGGTGGGTTTGGCTTGGTAGGTGAGATCCTGGGATTCCTGGGGAGCGAGTCTAGCTTCCAAGGTGTCCTGGGAGATGGTGAAATGCGATTGGGGATAGGCATCGCGAATTTGCACGATCGCCTCGCGATTTTTAGCACGAACGGTTAGAGTAATGGGATTATCCCGTCCGATCGACAGTCGAGAGATGGGCTGCCGCATCACCTCAACCCGCTGCGATCGACTACGAAGGCCATCAATGACCACAGCTCCCAACACTGCAAAATCGTACAGTAGTAGCAATAGTAACGCCAATCCTAGTCCCGCTTGTCCCGGCCAAAGCAAAGCTAACAGGGTGGTGATGGCGACTCCGAGAATGAGTAAACCGTAGACGCGAAGGGTGGGGATCATGGACTACTCCCAGGCATCGAGTTCGTTGACCCAGTATTGCACAAAGGCGATCGCTTGGCTGCGACGGGCTTCGAAGGTGGCGGCGATCCAGATGAGCAGGAGCCCGACGAGAATGCCCAAACCCCAGAGCAACAGGGAATAGTCGCTAATAAATAGCCACAACTGCCGTAGGACTTTTAACATAAACATGACGGTTCCCACGTAGAGGTAGGCTCTGACCCGGAGTCCCAGTCCTGCGAAGATGAGTCCGAGTCCTAACCCGATCGTCAGTAGCCCTTCCAACCAACTTTGTTCCGATTGTAAAAAGGCAGTTGTGCAAAATAGGCCCACGGCTAGGCAGCGAATCCAGTGGCGTTTTTCTTTGTCATCCTGCGATCGGAGGCTGGGGTCTACCTGCACGATATACAACAGGCTCAAACTTAGGACGGACACGTACCACAACGGATCTTGAAATTGCCATTGCAGGAAGAGCCGAAACAGTCCCCAAATCGCAAAGAATAAGCCGAGGTAACTGACGCGAATTTGCTGGGTGATGGCGGCGAATCCGGCATAGAAACCGCCGCTGAGGAGCAAACTGGGCACGTTAATGGTTAACGCAGTGAGCAATGGGACGGCTGTGGGCAAAATCAAGGCGCAGTGACGCCAAGGCCGATCGTCCCAGCCCCAGCGCCGCCAGGGAATGGCATAGGTCACAGCCGCAACAAGGGCCGCGATCGCGCCCCCCCAATTCCAGATCACCGTATCGGGCAACCATTGGTAGAAAAGATAGCCGATCGCGGCCCAAGCTTGCATGACGCCGGGATAAGTCCAGTCCCTTTCCTGTCGCCCTTGGGTAATGGCTTGGGCTGCTAAGACGGCCATGAGTCCAGCCCAACTGTAGCCTGCGGTGGCGCTGTGGGGTAACGGTAGCGCTAGGATGGCCAGCAGGGTGCCCAAGCCCCAGTGGAGATGCATGAGGGCGGTGATTTCGGAACTGGTGAGATGGCTGTAGTTGACCAGGGGACGCAGCAGCAGCCGATAGCCGATCGTCAGGGCGGTGGCGAGTCCGGCAAGGAGAATGACGGCATCACCGATTTGGCCACCGGGGGGCGCTTGGGAGATTTGATAGAGCAGTAATTCATAGGCTCCAACGGAAAAGCCAATGATACCGAGATAGCTCAGGGCTTTGAGAGAAGATTGGCGACGACCGACGGTGAGGAATGGAATGGTTGCCACGATCGTCCACAGTCCGGTGAATTCTGTGAATTGCAGGTGGATTAGCAGCAGGGCGAAGCTGGCAAAGCTGAGGGGGAACCAATGGAAGGCGGATTTCCAGGGAGGCGGAGATGTTTGGTAGCGGGGGGCATTGCGGAGAAAGTCCCCGGCAATTTGCATGACCCAGGCGATCGCGAGATTGCTAATAATCCGCATTTCTAGAGGTGCGTGGGTCAGTTCGGCAAGAAAGGCGATCGCGAGTTCGATCGACCAGCCAAACCCTAAGAGGGCCAGGGTGGTAATGCCCTGGGTCATGCGCAGTCCGATGCCCACTAAGACTAATCCCGTGGCAAGGATGAATTGGTTGGGAATGTTTTGTTGCTGCGGTGAGAAGGTGAATAAATAGGTTGCAATCAGAGTCAGCATCAAAATGACAAAGGCCGTTAACACGATCGCCCAACCGTTGGCAGCTCTGGCGTAGAGGATTGATAAGGGTTGGCCTAGAGGTGTTTGAAAAACAGCGAGAATAGCCTTTGGAGAAGTGCTATTGAGATCGCTGGTGGAATTGCTGACGGGATTGCTGATGGAGTCGGGGCTGGATTGGGAGCGGGGCGATCGTAGGAAGCGTTGCCGCAGCAGCCATAACCCGATCGAGAGGCCCATGCACCACACGAGGAACCATTCGCTCAATGCCATAGGACTGAGTTTAAAGAAGCCTGCGCTGAGGCAGGTCATGGCTGCGCCGAGGGTGAGGGCGACGGGCAGGAGGTTGCGGAGGATTTTGGCGTTGAGGGCCATTAAGGGGGTGACGATCGCGGTGCAGATGAGGAAGGGATCGAGTTCAAAGCGGGTGAGTCCCGGTGCTAAGACGAGGGCGAGGATGCTGAGGCTGCTGGCTTGTCTGGGGTAGGGGAAGTTGCGCGATCGGGTCAGTCCCCAGAGCAGGGCGGGAGCGGCTAACCAAGCCAAGCTCCAGTAAGGGTTGCTGGCGTCGGCCCAGACTGCGATATTGAGGAAAACGTAACCGATCGTGGCGAATCCGAGGCCCATGTACCAGGCGCTGGTTTGCCAGGGCCCTTGGCTGCGGAGGCATAGTGCCCACTCAACAACCATGGTGGCGAGGCAGATGGTGGCCCAGACGGTGCTGTCTAAGCTGGGGGCGGCCCAGATGATCCAGGAGAGTCCGGCGAGAATGCTGAGGCTGTGGGTGGTGTGGATTTTCCAGGGGGCAATGGGGCGGTTTTGCCGCGATCGCAGGTAGAGGAGGACGGCGAGTAAGAGGGCGGAGAGGGTGAAGTAAAGGGCGCGGACGAAGGGATTAAACAGTCCGGGGAATGCTAGGGCGATGCCCCAGGCGATCGTAATTTTTTCGGTGAGTTGGGCGAGGTGGGGTTGGTTTTGGCGTTGTAGATATTGCGCGAAGGCGATCAGGCCGAGCAATGTGATGAAGAATCCGAGGCCGGTCAGTTCCCAGGCTCCCAATTCGAGTTCGGCCCAGCGGGAGATGGTGGCCATGAAGGAACTGCGGAAGCTGGGGGGGAAAAGGATGCGTAGTAATGTGTAGGTTTGCAATCCGACCACGATGAGGCCGACGGTTTCTAGGTTACGCCACGATCGGGTGAGGCGTTGCCAGAGCAGGATCAGTCCGAGAAGGCTACAGCCGAGGGCTTGCCAGAGTTGGCCATCGGTGACGGCGACGAGCCAGCCGAAAAATACGAGGCTACCGCCAATTTGGGGCCAGAGGGGTCGGGGCAGGGTGCGGTTTTGGTGGATGAGGAGCCAGCCGCAGAGTCCCAGGCCAAGGCCGAAGTGGCTGAGGGGGATGTGGGCGGCGAGGGTGGCGCGTCCGATTAGGAGGAGGGTGGCGAAGGCGATCGTCAGTTTGCCGGGGTCGGTGGAAGGGGTGGAGGGGTGGG
>NZ_JBLZFX010000101.1:0-22035 GCF_050753345.1 Alkalinema pantanalense CENA528
CATGATGGTTCGACTGGTTGTGTGGTAACTTCTAGCCTAAACCAGACTCCAACGCCCGTCCCGCTTTCGTTTTATTCCTCAATACTTTTGTCAGTCAAGCAGGTTTAGGACAGTAATATAAAGTTGATTCATTGATGCAGCAGATTTGATCCCCCTAGCCCCCCTTATTAAGGGGGGAATTCGGTCAAATTCATTCAAAGTTCCCCTTGTTAAGGGGGATTTAGGGAGATCAAACATCCGCGATCGCCACTTAGCCTTCTAGCATGATTTCCCTCGCTGCGACGCGGACGACGGTGGGTTCTCCCCGTTTACGGACGGTTTGACTCCATTCGTGGGCGCTGATGAAGTTGAGAACGTGCAAAATGCCAATGGCGGCATCAACGGCATCGTTGTCACCGCTGAGTTGGAGTTTGATTTTCTTGGTATAGCGGGTCATTGGTTTTCCTCAGAATTAAACGAAGGGGAGGAGGAAAACCCAAAAAGCTAGCCGCCCCGATTTCTGACATGGCGAAACAGGGCGGCTTGGGGTGCTAAAATGCAATCCAGGTCACCATGCTGGGGTAATCAGCTTGGGGGCTTAGCGATCGTTTTGAGGCGGGAATCTCATTGCGATCGCGCTAGTTTTCGGGTTTGTTAGCAGCCAAGATAAAAGCTTCTCGTAACTGCTTAACTATAGCAATGTAGCGGCGATCGCATTCCCCGTCAACCGTACCGAGGTGGGAAATTTGGCGTTGTTGAATGAAGGTATGATTTCTCCGTTGGAGACGGTCGTTGCCCTCCTCTCCCAAATTGGGTGCAAGTTTTCTAGTTTCCCAAATTTGGGAGAAAGGATGAGGGGATGACAGCGGAATGCATGCCATCATGCAGCAATGCCCACGGGTGGAAAATTTTGTCGCACGATCGTGGGGGATTAAACAGATGGGACTCGATCGCAGATCCCTCACTGGGATTGTCCATCCCTTTTCCTATGCCACCTCTGGCAAATTGTCGTGCAGCTTTCTAGGATCGTCGAGGTGTCGATCTGCCTGGACTTCGGAAAGCGTCGATCTCGTTAAATGGCGCACGTTCGACAAGGGGGAAGGCACTTCGATCGTGGGAGATACAGGGCGCGATCGTGGGGAGACAGGAGCCAAGGGAGTCTGCCGCAGCATCTGTAATTCAGACAGAGGCATCATTTCTGCCCAGCAGGTGCGACAAAACCAATAGGTTGATCCAGCACGGAAATAGGATAAAAGTTGATTATCGCAGCAGGGACAAGTTTCCATAAAATTTAACTGAGGACTATGAGGGGATATCAAAATGGTTTTCTAGATTTCCGGAGAACACTACCCTCAATTTACCGATCGAAGTTGAGAAACCTGTGAGGAAAGTCTGACAAAACCCTCACAAGTTCCTCAAATATTTGGCCTACAACCAAAAGTGAGACAACTGAAACGCCAAGATCGCCGCCAAGATAGCGTTAGCAGTTGGTCTGGCAGCCCATCATGATTGGACGATCGTTGTTCTCCTTTCCTAAGGCTAAGAGGCATTATTTATGGAAACCCTATTCTGTCAAGAAAATGGTACGACTGCTACTAAAGAATGTGCACTGGTCTTGCCGTTCAGTGATGTCGGAATCCAAGATATTCCACTGGTCGGAGGAAAAAATGCGTCCTTGGGCGAAATGATTCAACAGTTGACCGCCAAGGGAGTCAAGGTACCGATGGGCTTTGCAACCACTGCTTACGCCTATCGGTATTTTATTCAGGTAGCAGGGTTGGAAGATAAACTCCGCACCATTTTTGCCAATCTGGATGTAGAAGACGTTGCCAATCTGCGAGAAGTCGGTAGACAGGCTCGGGCCTTAATTTTAGGGACCCCTTTTCCTCAGGACTTGCAAGACGCCATTACCGATGCGTACCACCAGCTTTGCCGCCAGTCTGGCACAAATACCGATGTCGCCGTTCGTTCCAGTGCGACTGCGGAAGATTTGCCCGATGCGAGCTTTGCCGGACAGCAGGAAACTTACCTGAATGTCCATGGTGTGCATAGTGTACTGGAAGCTTGCCATAAGTGCTTTGCCTCGATTTTCACCGATCGGGCCATTTCCTATCGCCAAATTAAGGGATTCGATCACTTTAGTATTGCCCTTTCCGTGGGCGTACAAAAAATGGTGCGATCGGATTTAGCCTCTTCTGGTGTGATGTTTTCCATTGACACGGAAACCGGGTTTAAGGATGCAGCATTGATTACCGCTGCCTACGGTTTAGGGGAAAATGTGGTTCAAGGGGCTGTTAACCCCGATGAATATTTAGTGTTTAAAACCACATTGCAGCAGGGCTTTAAACCTATTCTCGATAAGCGGTTGGGCAGCAAAGAGATCAAAATGGTCTACGATGTGGGCGGTTCCAAGCAAACGAAAAATATTCCCGTTTCCGACGCCGATCGCCAGCAGTTTGCCCTGCAAGATACGGAAATTGTGCAACTGGCTAAATGGGCCTGTGTGATTGAGGATCACTATTCTGCGGTGCGGGGAATGCCAACACCGATGGATATTGAATGGGCCAAGGATGGCATTACGCAGGAACTCTTTATTGTCCAAGCGCGGCCCGAAACGGTGCAGTCCCAAAAGACCAAGAACGTGCTCAAGTCCTATCGTCTCGGCCCGATCGAAGCCAAGGTGGCCACGCCGATCGTCACAGGTCGTGCCGTGGGGGAAATGATTGGCCACGGCCAAGCACGGGTGATTCTGAACGTGCAGGAGATTGACCAGTTCCAAGCGGGGGAAGTCCTCGTCACGAGCCGGACCGATCCGGATTGGGAACCGATCATGAAAAAGGCCAGCGCGATCGTGACCGATCAGGGGGGGCGCACCTGCCACGCGGCGATTATTGCGCGGGAGTTAGGCATTCCGGCGATCGTCGGCTGTCAGACGGCTACGACCACGATTCACAATAAGCAAGCGGTGACCGTTTCCTGCGCAGAGGGGGAAGAGGGAAAAGTCTACAACGGCATTTTGCCCTTTGAAGTTCAGGAATTTGAACTGGAGAATTTACCCCGCACCCAAACGCAAATTCTGATGAATGTGGGCAATCCCCAGGAGGCGTTTAGTCTATCGGCGATTCCCAATGATGGCGTTGGGTTGGCGCGGATGGAGTTTATTATTGCCAACCACATCCAAGCCCATCCGTTAGCGTTGTTGAATTTTGATGATCTTGACGATCGGGTAGCCCAGGCCAAAATTGCAGACCTGACTCCGCAATACGAAAACAAAGCCGATTTCTTTGTCGATAAGTTAGCCTTTGGCATTGGCACGATCGCGGCTGCATTCTATCCCAAACCTGTGATTGTGCGGCTGTCGGACTTCAAGAGCAACGAATATGCCAACTTGCTCGGCGGGCGTCAGTTTGAGCCTCGGGAAGAAAACCCGATGATTGGTTGGCGGGGAGCCTCGCGCTATTACGACGATCGCTACCGGGAAGGGTTCGCTCTGGAATGCCAAGCCATGAAACGGGTTCGTAATGAGATGGGGCTGACCAATGTGGTGCTGATGGTGCCCTTCTGTCGGACACCGGAAGAGGGGCAACGGGTGCTGCTGGAAATGAGTCAGCATGGCCTAGTGCGGGGTGAAAATGGGCTGCAAGTCTACGTGATGTGTGAGTTGCCCAGTAACGTGATGCAGGCCGATCGCTTCAGTGAAGTCTTCGATGGCTTTTCCATTGGCTCCAATGACCTAACGCAATTGACCCTAGGACTCGATCGTGATTCTGCGCTGGTGGCCCATCTGTTTGACGAACGCAATGCTGCCGTTAAACGGATGATTGCCCAAGCGATCGCTACTGCTAAAGCTAATGGACGCAAAATTGGCATCTGTGGCCAAGCCCCCAGCGACTATCCAGAATTCGCCCAATTTCTGGTGGAACTGGGCATCGATTCCATTAGTCTCAACCCAGATTCTGTTCTGAAAACGACCCTAGAGATCGACCAAGCAGAACGCAAGTTACAACAAGGCTAAACCTAGGCTGGCGGGAGGCCGATCGGCCATCCAAGCTGAGACTTCCCGCCTGCTATCTGTTTCAGAGTTTGGAGATTAACGTTCAGCCTTTGATGGATACGGATTTAAGAAATATCAATTTGACAGATACGAGCTTAAGAGAGGTGGGTTATGGTGAAAAAAATTTTAGTCGCGTTGGATCGCACGGAAAACAGCCAGCAGGTACTAGAGGAAGCGATCGCGATCGCGAAGGCAACGGGGGCATCTCTTACCTTGCTCCATGCCTTTTCATTCTTTGATCCAGAATACGCAGACATTGCCTATCAATATCCCAATATGAAAGTGCCGTTGCTCCAGGATGAAGCGGTAATGTTTTATCTTGAACAGTGGCAGAAGGTTGAGAAAGCCAGTCAGGAATACCTACACCACCATGCAGACCAAGCCCAAGCCCAAGGGGTACAAGCTGATTATATTCAACAACTAGGGCATCCAGAACAAATCATCTGTGAAGTCGCTAAGGAACGGTCAGTTGATTTGATTGTGATTGGTCGGCGGGGACGGCGAGGATTGTCAGAAATGTTCTTAGGAAGTGTTAGTAACTACATTATGCACCACGCTCCCTGTTCTGTTTTAGTGGTACAAACGGAGTCGGGGAAGACAGAGGTTGGAGAAAAGGAAGCGCAATAGGAAGTCGATCGGCTAGCCACGTTCCTAAGAAATATTAGACGATAGGGCTGTCTCTACAATGGATGGGGCTAAGGGATGGAGCTAGCGCGATCTTGAGACTAGCGTTATCTGAGAATTGACACTTTCAGTAAAATGGATGGTGCAATATACTAGACATTGAATGATAGCTGAAATATATCCGTTGCTCCCTAGACGTTATCAACTATGACCCTGCTCCCACCACCCACCAAACGCTATACCGCCGAGGAATATTTGGCCTTAGAGGTGGAGTCCACCAGTCGCAACGAGTTTCGCAACGGAGAGATTATCGAGATGACCGGAGGCACACCAGCCCACAATCAGATTGTCAGCGCATTGAATGCTCTTCTTTGGTTCGCATTACGGGGTAGCTCCTACCGTATTTTTGTAACCGATCAACGGCTCTGGATCCCCACAGTTAACCTGTATACTTACCCAGACATTATGGTCATTACTGCTCCCGTGGAACTTAAGCCCGATCGACGGGATACGGTCATGAATCCAATTTTGATCGCAGAAGTATTGTCCGATTCAACCGCTGGCTATGACCGAGGAGATAAATTTGCCCATTATCGATCGATCGACCCCTTCCAGGAATACGTCCTCATCAACCAAGATCGTCCCCATGTGGAACACTATGTCAAACAAGCTGAGAATCAATGGTTGTTTACGGAATACAACAGTCTGGAAGACAAACTAACATTGGCTTCTATCTCCGTAGAGATTGCACTCCAAGATCTATACGAAGCGATTGAATTTTCAAGCTAGCTCCATTGTGGTATGAGTCGTTGTGGCGTGAGTCATTGTGGCGTGAGTCGTTCTGCATTCTTTCTACAAGACGATAACTGACCTAGAATTTACTCTCAACAAGCAGGATTTAAGTTTTACAACTCTTCCCATTCTTCATATCGAGAGAAAACAGAAGCAATAGGATTCCTTCTATAATAAAAGTAGCTTCATAATAGTTTCCTTGTCTCAACTTACTCTTCATTACAGGAGGGATCGCTATGACGACCCTGATTCAACGACCTGTTCGACGACAAGGCTACAATCCACTCGATCGTTGGAATCAATTTTGTAATTGGATCACTAGCACCCAAAATCGCATCTATATTGGGTGGTTTGGGGTCTTAATGATTCCCACACTCTTGGTTGCAGCCATTTGTTTTATTCTCGCCTTTATCGTTGCGCCGGGCGTGGATATGGAAGGCATCCGTGAACCCATCCAAGGTTCAATTCTAGCGGGAAATAACTTAATGACTGCTGCGGTGGTTCCCACGTCCGCCGCGATCGGTTTGCACTTCTACCCCATTTGGGCAGCGGCCTCCCTAGAAGAATGGCTCTACAACGGTGGCCCCTATCAACTGATTTTGTTCCATGGCTTGATTGGGATTTTTTGCTATCTGGGTCGGCTATGGGAACTGAGTTATCGATTGGGGATGCGCCCTTGGATTGCCATTGCTTTTTCTGGCCCCGTCGCTGCTGCCACTGCGGTTCTGCTCGTTTATCCGATCGGGCAGGGTAGCTTTTCCGATGGACTGCCCTTTGGTATTTCAGGAACGTTTCATTTCATGTTAGCGTTCCAAGCAGACCATAATATCCTGATGCATCCTTTCCATATGTTAGGTGTGACAGGAATCTTTGCAGGAGCAATCCTGGCAGCGCTGCATGGTTCGTTAGTCACATCGTCGATCGTTCGTCAAACCAGTGAGTCAGAATCTACTGCCGCAGGCTATCGCTTTGGTCAATCTCGGGTGACGTATAACTACAACGCGAGTCATTCGGGATTTCTGGGACGGCTTTTGCTGCCATCCCTTGCTAGTCAAAACCATCGCGCCTTCCACTTTATGATGGCTGCACTGCCCACGATCGGTATTTGGTTTGCAGCATTAGGGGTTGGTAGCATGGCCTTTAACCTGAATGGATTTAACTTCAATCACTCCATTCTAGACAGCCAGGGAATTGTGATTCCCAGTGAGGCTGAGCTGCTGAATCGAGCGAATTTAGGCTTACAAGTTATGCACGGGCCAAATACCCACAACTTTCCCTTATTGCTGGCAGGGGGGCCGGGAATTCCGGTAAGCCAAGCTTAGCAGCGTTTTCTAGTTGGGCACGTCGTCATGGCGTGCCTGCCTTTTACCGTTGCCAATGACTCCTCTTCCCATGACTTCCCTCCCATGACCCCCATTCAAGCCCTTAGGTTTAAATACTTGCGTTCAAATACCTGTGTTTAAATACTTGCGTTCAAGTACTTACGTTCAAATATTTACGTTCAAATATTTACGTTCAATACATCGTAGTGAATGGGCCGTCATTAGAGATTTGGATATTAAGGATTGGATATTCGCGATCGGAGAATAAAATGAATAGTTTTGATTATGTGATTTTGGGAGCAGGTTTAGGTGGATTATCTGCCGCAGCCTGCTTAACCCGCCAAGGCCACCGAGTTTTAGTCCTAGAACAGCATTATTTACCTGGTGGCTGTTGCCATACCTTTGACTTTGGCCATTACAGCTTCTGTGCTGATGTGCATTACATTTCCCAATGTGGTTCAGGACAAACCATTGCACAATTTTTAAACTACATTGAGCAAAATGTCGAATTTAATTCCCTCGATCCCGATTGTATCGATCGAGTCATTACTCCAGAAGTTGATTTTAGAATTCCCCTAGGTTGGGCAAATCTACGATCGCGTTTACTATCCAGCTTTCCAGATGAAGCGCATAGCATTAATCGCTACTGTGATGAAGTTCATCGTCTCCATCAAGAGATCACCCATCTTGTCAATGAAGTGCACTGGTATGACCAAAACTGGAGTGATTGGTTAAAACTGCCAAAATATCTCAACCTGTTTAACAAGCGCAACTGGACACTGCAGGATTTATACAACCATGTGGGATTATCGCCGAAGCTACAAGCTGTTTTAGCAGGCCAAAGTGGAGACTACGCATTGCCCCCCGCAGAAATTGCGCTGATGACCCATACCTCCCTAGTGTGGGATTATTCCGAGGGCGCTTATTATCCAAAACAGCATTTTCGCCACTTTGTCGATACGATCGTCCAGTCCATTACCAGCGGTGGTGGAGAAATTCTGTTGTCAACCCCTGTTGAACATATTCAAGTCGATCACGGCCAAGTACAGTCAATCATTGCGGGCGATCGGCAATACCACGCCCATAAAGCCTACATCAGTGACCTAGATCCCAAGCTGACCGTCAAACTGATGCATCACGCTACTGACCTCAGCCCCAAAGAACGGCAGCGTCTGACAGGATATGAATATTCAGCCAGTGCATTTAATCTCTATTTGGGCTTGGATCAGCGTTTTCAACCCGAGAATTACGGCATTGGCAATTGGAATATCTGGTACTATCCCAATGCAGACCTGAACCAGGCATACCAACAACAATTGGCAGGGCACTTAGACCATCCTTGGATTTTTATATCTTGCCCAACCATGAAAACCAGTGAACCTGGCCTAGGGCCAACCGGACATCATGTTTTGGAGGTCGCCACAGTTTGTCCCTATGAATCCTTTGCAGAACTGCGGCAGACCGATCTCAATGCCTACCGATCGCTGAAGCGCAGCCTGTACCAAGCCTTAATGGTCAGTTTGCGGGATTTAATTCCTGATATCGATCGCTATATCCGCCTGAAAGTTTACGGTACTCCTACCACTAGCGAACATTTTCTTGGACAACCCCAGGGCAACATTTACGGTGCTAAGTTGATTCCAAAACAGGTAGGACTCAATCGCCTAGGTTATAAAACAGAACTTCCGAATTTATTCTTTGTCGGCGCAAGTGCAGGATATCCCAGTGTTCCCAGCGTCATTGGCAATGGCATGGATGTAGTGGAACTCATCACCGGCCAAGCTGTTTGGCAACGAAGCACACCTTCGATCGTGCCTGTCACAACCCGCTAGACAAGTCACCAGCCAAATACTTTCCCAGGCCGTCGTCACAGGGCATTGATCCAAACTTGCATATCGTTAAGCTGTAGCGGCCCAAACTGAGTCACTAGCGCAACATCTGCGGCATCCCGGCCATAGGCAATCACAATGCGCTCCTCAGAATGTTCCGTTTGCGTCGCATCAAAGGTATACCAGCGATGGCCAACATACGCCTCAAACCAAGCATGTTGATCCATGGGTTTTAGACCGTGTAGATACCCCACGACCATACGAGCGGGAATATTTAGACTCCGACAGAGGGCAATGCCTAAATGGGCAAAATCTCGGCAAACGCCTTGACGAGTTTGAATGACATTCAAGGCAGAAGTTGACGCATTACTGGTTCCGTACTCATATTGAATATGGTCATAAATCCATTGCCGGATGGCTTCTGCTTGAGCATACCCCGGGTCTAAGTCTGCCACAATCTCAGCTGCTAACTCGTAGACTTGGTCAGATTCGCAGTAGCGACTGGGCAGTAAAAACTGCAAAATGCTATCCGGTAGAAATTCGATCGGAATAAATTCTGCCGTTTGATCTAGCTCCAATTGCAACAGGGTTTCTGCTTGGGCCGTCACCTGTAGCTGAAATTCTCCTGCTGGCGCAATCAGTCGTTGACAAAGATTCCCATAACCATCGGTATACTCTGTCACGGGTGTAAACGGTTGGAGATCATAGGTTTCCTGAACTATCCATTGCCGCGCTCCACTGCGTGGTCGTAACATCAAAACGACCGGAATATCGAAATCGCTATAAAACTGCATGCGGCAGCCAAACTCAAAACGCATTTTAATGCCTAATTTATGATAAGTGACAATATATGATCCTGGGTGGCTGAAGGATGAACAGGACTGTGATTTCTCCGTAGATCCTAATCTAATCGTAATTAGCTAAGCCATAGATGAGCGAACTGCGTTCAATAGATTTCCTTTCGTTCAATATGATTTGGAAAGAGAAATCATCTTAAAGTATAGAACCTAAACAATAAAAATAGGTGTCTAGTTATCCTCATAATCAAATTATCGATAACTAGACATCTATAGGGAGACATCTGTAGAGAGACTGATTCAGAAATTGTTCTTGAGTCGGAATGTTTGGTAGGATACCGTCAGATCGGGTAATCCAAGATATGCTGCAATCCAAACACTTTCAGACAGAGAACCCTTAGCTTGCTAAATAATGACGAATGTCAGAATGCCGCTGTCGGAGCAGCTTGTAGGCTTTTTGTTGAATTTGACGAACCCGCTCCCGGCTGATCCCCAAACGTCGCCCTGCTTCAGATAAGGATAAAGCTTCATTGCCATCCAATCCAAACCGCATAACTAGAACTTCTTGCATAATCGGGGGAAGCTCATCGATCGCATGACGCAAATCTTCAGAGAGGGCTGCTTTTTCGAGGTGTGCGGCGGGGGAAGTCGATTCATCTTCCAGCACATCGATCAAATCGGTATCCTCATTATCCCCGATTCGCATATCCAAAGACATTGGACGTTTTGCATAGGAAAGATATTGTAAAACTTTTTCAGGTTCTAAATCTAACTCCGCTGCAATTTCATTTAACGTAGCGGTGCGACCTAATTTCTGCGATAGCTCTCGCTGCGATCGCTTGATTTTATTCAATACTTCAACTAAGTGAATTGGCAGCCGAATGGTTCGTGAACTTTGGGAAATGGCACGGGTAATGGCTTGACGAATCCACCAGTACGCATAAGTAGAAAATTTAAATCCTCGATCGGGATCGAATTTTTCAACACCTGTTTGCAATCCCAACGCCCCTTCTTGGATCAAGTCCAGTAAATCCACATTCCGGTTTTGATATTGTTTGGCGATGTTTACGACTAATCGTAGATTAGCCTCTACCATGTTTCGTTTCGCCATCTCGCCATCTTCTAAAACAGCTTCTAATTCATCCACCGTAATTTCCAACTCCGCTGCCCATTCTTCTAAGCTCGGTGAATGGCCTAGGGTATTGGTGAGGCTGGCTTTCACAGATTGATATTCCATCATCTTCTGCACTTGCTGACCATACTGGATCTCTTGCTCTCGAGTCAGCAACGGTACCCGACCCATGTCATGGAGGTAGGAGCGCATTGTGTTGATGGGGCCGCAAAGGAGGGAGTGTGCTTGATTCATTGCTTTTTCCTTGCTCTGGATGTCTCTTGAGTCCAAATTACCTGGAGTCGAGGTGCTATCCTTCTACCTTTAGTAATGTTGTGCGATCGTAGTGTTGTAAGAACCTTAAAAACTATGGCAAGATAAATTGCATGAAAGACTCTAGCAACGATCGAATAAGGCGATCAAACAATACGATTAAAGTTTGGAAAGAGATGTCTCAAGTGATTGCAAAATTTGGAAATGCAAGCGTTATCAAGTCATGTAAGGTTGGGACATCACTAAGTTGACACGTACTTGACACGTAATTGACATGTACTTGACATGTAATTGACACGTAACTTATGGCTAAAATAGCAATTCCTAATTGAAAAATGTCAGGTTTGTTTAACGAATGGCTCCAATTGTGCCTTAGTGATCTTGACAATACTTCCCTATGCTTTGTGACCCACTTGAAGACCTTTTTGAACGACCTCACTACGACCTCACTACGACCTCATTACTAAGGATTGAACACGATGGATATGCTGTTTAAACCCTTGTCTTTAGGGGCTCTTACCCTTCCAAATCGCATCCTCATGGCTCCCTTAACCCGGTGTCGGGCAGAAGCAGATCATGTTCCAGGCGATTTGATGGCCGAATACTATGCCCAACGTGCTAGTGCAGGCTTAATCATTGCCGAGGCTACGATGGTCACGGAAGGTAATTCCGCCTTTTGGAAAGAACCGGGAATTTATTCCGCAGCGCAGATCGCGGGTTGGCGTAAAACGACCGATGCCGTCCATGCCGCCGGGGGACAGATTTTTCTGCAAATTTGGCATGGGGGCCGCGCCTGTCACCCATTGTTGAATGGGGGTCGCCAACCCGTTGCGCCCAGCCCGATCGCCATTACCGATGACGAAGTGCGCACTCCCGAAGGGAAACAGCCCTACACCATACCCAGGGAACTGCGGGATGAGGAAATTCCGGGCATCATTGCAGGGTTTCAGCAAGCTGCGAAAAATGCCCAAGCTGCCGGATTTGATGGTGTCGAAGTGCACGGAGCGAATGGTTATTTGCTGGATGAATTTCTGCGGGATGGGTCAAATCAACGAACCGGACTCTACGGAGGGGGGATCGCCAACCGGGCCAGGTTAATGCTAGAAGTGCTAGAAGCCGTCTGTGAGGTTTGGGGCAGCGATCGGGTCGGTCTGCGCATTTCACCCCTCAACAGCTACAACAGCATGATCGATAGCGATCCGATCGGGGTGTGCACTTGGCTAGCGACCAAGCTTAATGAATTCAACCTCGCTTACTTGCATGTGATGCGCAGCGACTTTGCCCAGCAGCAACAGGGGGATGTTTTAATGCCCATTCGGGAGTACTACCAAGGTACTTTAATCGGCAATATGGGCTACAGTCCCGAAGAAGCCAACACCGCGATCGCCGATGGAAAAGTGGATGCGATCGCATTTGGATCGTTATTTATCGCCAATCCCGATCTACCGGAACGCATTCAACGCAGCGCACCTCTCAACCAACCGAATCCAGCCACCTTCTATTCCCCCGGCCCCGCAGGCTACACGGACTATCCCACCTTAGATCCGATCGTAGTTTAGATCCGATCGTAGTTTAGATCCCCCGTAACCGACTCAATGCCCTCCCCTCTCTTCTCCCGTTCTCTCATTTAAGATAGATACAGCGAAAGGGAGGATCGGCTGCATGGGATCGAAGCGTATACTCATCGTTGACAATGAATCCTATGTTCGGGAGGTAACTCAAATCTCATTACAAATGATGGCAGGATGGGAGGTGATCACTGCTGGCTCAGGGCAAGAAACCTTGGAAAAAGCCGCGATCGAGTTACCTGATGCGATTTTGTTGGATGTCATGATGCCCGATATGGATGGCATTACCACCTTCCAGTATTTGCAATCACAACCTCAAACCTCCCATATTCCTGTCATTCTCATGACGGGGCAAGCTAGCCAGCCCCAGACTCTTTCCTATAAAACCCTAGGCATTAAAGCTACGGTATCTAAACCTTTTGATCCGTTGACATTAGCGAATCAAATTGCCGAGATTTTGGGCTGGGAATTGGATAGCCAGTCCGCTTGAATGTACCAAAGACCAGCTGATCTATCCCACCAGTTCTTCTTCGTGCAAGCGGCCTTCTGAGCAATCTTCTAGCCACATTGAGTCTTCTTCTTCGTAGCCAGATTCTTCTTCACTAAATCGCCGATAGCCTGTAATAATCCGGGTGCCATCCTTCAAAATATGAATTTCGATTTGATCGCTGGCCCAAGTAATTTGGTCTTGGAATGCGGGATTGAAAATGTGCACCCGTTGGTTACTGGAGGCTACGGGAGAGTCTGGTGAATCGGTGGCTAGGGCTTCGATATAGGGGCCATCGATGAGAATATCTAATTCAGCTAATAATTCCTGCGCACCTGCTGGGGCATAGTCCGATCGCAGTCGCTCTAGGGTAAATCCTGTAAAGGACATGACATTCAAGCCCGCCGCTTTCACTTGTTTAGCCAGTTCTGCAAGGGCGGGAGCTTGCCAAAACGGTTCCCCACCGGAAAATGTAACGCCCGTATTGCGGGGATTGCTGAGAATTTGGTGAACTAGGCGATCGATCGAGACCAATTGATTGATTTCAAACGACCAAGATTCAGGATTAAAGCAACCGTGACACTGGCGCAGACACCCCTGCACCCAAATCACTGCCCGACACCCTGGCCCATTTACTTCTGACTCATCCACATAGCCCATGATGTTCAGATACCCTGGCGGAATTGCCAGGAGTTGTTCCGTCGGTTGCAGTAAGTCATGGCTCATTACAAATACCTCTCAGAAATGGACACATGAGCTGTGATCTGTGGGCTGTGAGTTATGGGCTGTGAGTTATGGGCTATGGGATATGGATTGGTGGGATCCTCTTTGAAAGATTACGTGAGTCTGGATCCCTCGGGGGATCAAGTGCATAGGGACAAGGTCAGGGGATCTAGATTGGGGGGATCAATTGCATGGGAGCAAGTTGGGGAACGAAGTTGGAGGGATTTAGTTCGGGGGATCAATGCATGCTGGCAGAATAGACAGCAAACATGAGGATTTTGTGAGGATAACCAAAGAGGCTACAAGAACGGGCCATGAAGAGGCTGACTCGAGAAAGACGATCGATCCGTTCCCTCAGAAGCGCTTTCCCAACCTAGATGATCAAGCCAGCTTCTCCGTTGACATCCGCTCCATCTACATCCTTTCATCCCGCCGCATTATTATTTGATGCCCTTAAACAGTTCTTCAATGGTTATTAAATTGTTCTTTAAGCTGAATGAATGTTATTCCACACTCAACGGTCAAGCATTTGATGCATTGTGCTTATAAAAATCACAGTTTGATTGGTTGACCTGATTTATTAGCTTTCCATGACAGACTAGACAGCCCTCTCCCGATCGTCCTCACAACTTTCTCATTTTTGTAGTCTAGATTAGAACCGTAGAAGAGTTCACACGCAGCAGTAAAGGAATGGTGATACCGATGCTCAACGAATGGAGAGGTTTTCACCCTGGTCGATGGATACAACATATTGATGTACGCGATTTTATTCAGAAGAATTACTGTCCTTATGCCGAAGATGCAGCATTTTTAGCCCCGGCGACCGATCGAACTCAAGCCCTTTGGCAACAGGTTTTGCAACTAATGAAGGCGGAACGGGAAAAAGGCATCCTGGATGTTGATACAGAGGTTGTTTCTAGCATTACCGCCCACGCTCCTGGATACATTGACTCAGCCTTAGAACAAATTGTTGGACTGCAGACTGACTCTCCCCTCAAGCGATCGATTATGCCGTTGGGGGGGATTCGTGTTGTGAGGGATTCTCTGGCCGCCTATGGGTACCAAATTAGCCCGAAGGTGATGGAGATTTTTACGCAATATCGCAAAACCCATAACGACGGGGTCTTTGATGCTTACACCAAAGATATGCGTCTGGCACGGCATTCGGGCATTATCACCGGGTTGCCGGATGCCTACGGGCGCGGGCGAATTATTGGCGACTATCGCCGGGTTGCGCTCTATGGGGTCGATCGCTTAATTGACGATAAGAAAGCGCAACAGGAATCATTGGAAGTAGACACGATCGATGAATCTGTGCTGCAACGCCGAGAAGAAATTTCCGATCAAATTAAAGCGCTGTTTGAATTGAAAACGATGGCGCAGCGCTACGGGTTCGATATCGGTCGGCCTGCCAGCAACGGTCGGGAAGCGGTGCAGTGGGTCTATTTCGGCTATTTGGCAGCGGTGAAGGAACAAAACGGCGCGGCTATGTCCCTGGGACGGGTTTCGACGTTTTTGGATATTTACTTTGAACGGGATTTGCAAAACGGCACGCTGACGGAGTCCGAAGTGCAGGAACTGATCGATCACTTTGTCATGAAGTTACGCATGGTGCGTTTCCTGCGCACACCGGACTATAACGATCTCTTTTCAGGCGATCCCACCTGGGTGACGGAATGTGTCGGTGGGATGGGGCTGGATGGACGCCCTTTGGTCACGAAGACCAGTTTCCGGGTATTACATACGTTGCAAAACCTCGGGGCTGCCCCGGAACCCAACTTAACCGTTCTCTGGTCGGAACAGTTGCCGCGTCCCTTTAAGGAATACTGTGCCCAGGTCTCGATCGCCAGTAGTTCCATCCAGTACGAAAATGATGACTTAATGCGATCGTACTGGGGGGATGATTACGGCATTGCTTGCTGCGTCTCTGCCATGCGATTGGGTAAGCAAATGCAGTTCTTTGGCGCGCGGGTCAACCTGGCCAAATGCTTGCTCTATGCCATTAATGGTGGCAAGGATGAAAAGTCTGGAGATCAGGTCGGGCCTTGCTATGCACCCATTCAGGGTAATATTTTGAACTATGATGAGGTGATGGCTCGCTTCAAGACAATGATGGCTTGGTTAGCCAAAACCTACATCAATACCCTCAATGTCATCCACTACATGCATGATAAGTATTGCTATGAGCGGATTGAAATGGCATTGCACGATCGAGATATTCTGCGCACGATGGCCTGTGGAATTGCAGGACTCTCGGTTGTTGCAGATTCCCTCTCTGCCATTAAGTATGCTCAGGTGAATGTGATCCGGAACGAAGCTGGACTAGCAGTGGATTACGAAATTTCCGGTGATTTTCCCAAGTACGGCAACAGTGACGATCGGGTTGATGATATCGCTGTACAAATTGTGGAAACCTTCATGGCGGAATTGAAGAAACACCGCTGTTATCGGGATGCTATGCCCACTCAATCCGTATTGACAATTACATCTAATGTCGTTTACGGCAAGAAAACGGGCAATACTCCCGATGGACGGAAGGCCGGAGAACCCTTTGCACCAGGTGCAAATCCCATGCATGGCCGCGATACCAACGGCGCGATCGCGTCGCTGGCTTCCGTCGCCAAAATTCCCTACGCCGCCGCCCAGGATGGCATTTCCAACACGTTCTCGATCGTGCCGTCGGCGCTGGGTAAAATCGAAGGCGATCGGGTGCGAAATTTAGTCGGGTTGCTGGATGGGTATTTCCATGACAACGGCCACCATATCAACGTGAATGTGCTGAATCGAGAAACATTGCTCGATGCGATGGATCACCCGGAACTCTATCCGCAGTTAACGATTCGGGTCTCAGGCTACGCGGTGAACTTTATTAAACTCACCCGCGAACAGCAGTTAGACGTCATTCAACGGACTTTCCATAGCAAGGTGTAATGCAAAGGTGAACACCACAGCCTAACACCACAGTCTAAAGCTACAGCCTAACGTCACAGTCTAGCGTTACGCGCAGTCTGAAAGCAAACCAAGTCTGGTCGCAAAGCTAGTCTGCAAGCACGTTGAATCAGTCTTTGGAGGAACTGTAAACGCTCCACAGTTTTCCTTCCTCTAGGTCACCTCTGAAGTCGTCCCCAGATAAGCAATTCTGGGGATTTTTTTGGGAATCTAGACGATCGTTGTAGTACAAGACAACGAAAAGAAGTACAAGATCGCGGAATCAACCTATTCAGGGAGGTTATCCGGATCGATGCCCTGCGATCGAAGATAAGCTTCCAGTCTTGCCTGTGCCTGTTGCGCCTGTTCTTTCGCTTGTCGCTCTTGTTCTTTTGCCAGCCGTTCTTGTTCAGTTTCAGTCAGTAACCAGTTGCCGTCGGCATCACACCAACGTAACCAATCCTGGGGAATCCCGCGAAATGTTCCCTTCCACAAGCCCAGTCCTAAATTAATTTCGGGTATGTAGAGGTAAGGATTCTGAGCCGCGATCGCTTGTTCTTCGTAACGTCCATTGACTAGTCGAAAATAGCGTAATTGATTCGTCTCTTGATGAAAAACAAGGTAATTGGGAATTTGCAGAATTTGCTCGTAAACCGTGAATTTATTTGGTGGTTTGCCTGGAGCAACGGGGGATGCAGATTTATTGGCAAATGGCCCAAGGTCTTCTGATTCCGTGCCAGGAGATAGAAATTCAATCACCATGATGGGATTCACTTTTTCATCCCAGGTGACATAGCTAGAACGGGTGGTTTGGCCTTGATACAGACGGGGCACACCGACAACAAGAAACCAGTCGGGCCGTTTGTACCAGCCCGTGTTCCTGGGGTCGTAGTACAAATTCAGGTCGAATGCATAGAAAACTTCACTTTCAGCGTAATTCGTTAGGCGTAACGTTTCGGCGAGTAATTGCGGCTGTAGGCCATGAAATTCGTCGGGCAATCCGGGCTCCAGAGGGTCATCGCTAGGAAGATCATGCATGGTGGGCAGAGCATCCATACAAGGCAGCGGTGTGGCGGCGATGGTCTCCGACCGATCGTAGATTATCGGTTGGTTCATGGTCGAACTTCTCCTCAGCTGCAATAACGCTATTTTAGCATTGGGGGAAGTGGGTCAGCGGTGAAGGGAACGATCGCCATTCTCATTCCTTTAAGGATGCAAAGTTAAGGACATAACGTTAAGGACGTAAAGTCCACTCAACGATAACAACTGCCATGGTTCCCAGCCCCAAAATCAGCAGCCCTTCACTCCAGAATAATGGAATCACGGTGAATGCGGCTTCCCCTGCGAGATTGGTATGGGCGATCGCGAGTAAGCTCCCGGACATCAAACACCCTACGCTCAACAGGGCACCTGCAATCCGTCGAGTTAGCTTATTTGCAACCTGCTGAAATTCATCTTGATTCCGCCAGCGCCAATTTAACCCCAGTTCCGATCGTTCCAATCGATCGACCAACACATCCAACCGCTCCGGTAGTTCGATCATCAACTGGGATAAATACAGCGACGATCGGGCCACCTCTGGAATCACATCAGGGCTAAAAATCCGCCGCTGGAGTGACTTAGACACCACGGGGCGTGCCACTTCAATAAACGCAAAACTGGGATCAAGTTGACGGGCAATCCCTTCCACATTCGCGATCGCTTTCACAAATAATCCAATCGCACCAGGCATCTGAATTTTGTTTTCGCGAGGAATCCGCAGTGCTGCATTGAGTAATTCCGCTAAATTAATTTCTTCCAATGGTCGAGTGTAAAATCGACGCAATAATCGATCGAATGCTGACTCGATCGCGCGAATATCCACATCCAACCGACTAAATCCCAGTTCCCGCACTGCTTGAGCGACTTGTCGTGGCTGTTCGTAGACAATCCCCACTAACAAATCTGTCATAATTCGCTGCGTACGCGGATCGAGAATAGCCACCATGCCACAGTCCAGCAAGGCAACGCGATCGATCCCTGTTTCTGTATCCTGCCCCAAATATAAAAAATTACCTGGGTGAGGATCGGCGTGAAAACAACGACTGAGAAACATTTGCTGCATCACGACTCGTACCACTAGCGTCGCCACTGCTTTGCGCTGGGTGAGGGATAGGTGAGCTTCCGTTAACTTCACCCCATCAATCCATTCCAACACCAACACTCGCGAAGTCGTGAGTTTGGAGTATACCTTGGGAATAATGACTTGCTGAGGCTCCCAGAAAGTACTTTCCGCTAAATTTTGAGCTAATTTCTCAGTATTTTGGGCTTCCCGACAAAAGTCTAATTCCCCTAGGATACTATTACGAAATTCCTCAACCAAGCCCAATAGATCATAGGCTTGTCCCAAAAAATGATCCTGACTAAAAAATGATGCCAGCGATCGGAGAACTTCCAAATCCCGTTCAATGACGGTACGAATGCCGGGACGTTGCACTTTGATCGCTACAATTGGGCCTTCTACTAACCGGGCGCGATACACTTGCCCCAAGGATCCCGCCGCGATCGTACCGGTGTCAATTTCTGCAAACAGAGTCTCCAACGGTTTCTGGAACTCAGCTTGCAAAATTGGTTCAATGTCAGCCCATGGTACAGGTGGAACCTGATTTTGCAGAGTTTCCAGTGCTTGAATATAGGCTGGTTCCAATAAATCTGGACGAGTGCTCAGGACTTGCCCCAGCTTCACAAACGTTGGCCCGAGCTCAATCAAAATCTGTTTCAGTACCTCGGGCAACGGCAGCGAAAATTCTTCTGGTTTTGGGTTGAGTGACAATTGATTTTGAAAGTAACTCCAACCATGCCGTGCCACGACTTCAATGATTTCAGCCTGCCGGGTTTTGCCAAAGGGAAGATGGGTGCGGTTTAGCATGTCGGCTTAAGCTTTGGGAATCAGGTAGACTGCCTCCAGCCTAGCGCACTCCAACCCTCTCCTGCTTAGGATTCACCGGATCGCGTCTGGGAGCGAACCTTTAGAGAAGAGTCGCATCAGCCATATTCAGGTTAGGACCACTACAGGTTGCAGATGCGATCGAAGGCTGCACAACTGGCGCTGCAATCAGGTCTACAGTTCCATCGGAGTTCCGCTGCCAACCGGAGGCTTGTAGCAGAGTAGGTGGCTGGCTGGGAGGTTCCTGGGCCATGGTTCCTTGACTGCCACGATAGGCCGACAAATCCCGTAGGTCATCCCAGGTACGATCGCTGATAACCTGCTGATTTGGATTTTGGGGAATGCCACCGCGCCCGGTCGCTACAAATTGGCTACCCTGACTTGCAGCACAGCCTGTGGCAATTTTTTGACTCGGATCAGAGACATTGACGGGAAGTTCTGTTAAGCCTGCATTTGGATCAGTTCCGATCGTATTCACTTGTACCGTTCCATTAATCCCAAATTCTGAACTTGCGGTAATGTCACTCTTGGGGGTTAACTTGGGACGGAATTGCAGACCTAATAGCGCTTGGGTTGTAATGTTAATATTTCCGCCACTGCCTAAAATAGCATTGGCAACGATGTCACTATTTTCGTTTTCAAGCCCTACGATCGCTAATGCCTTGATGTTGATATTTCCGCCTGTAGATGCTCCTTGGGCATTCGTCGTAATGTTGCTACCCCGGCGCAGTAATAAAACTTCGCGTGTGGTCAAATAAATATTGCCTTGACTTCCTCCGTTGACCTCTGCCCGCAGACTCGCGCCATTATCCAAAAAGATATTTCGTGCATTCACGTTAAGGTTGCCAGCGTCCCCCGAACCCGTATTACTAACCGCGATCGCCGCACGGTCCCGGACTTGGAGGAGATCGGCGGTGATATTGACGGAACCTGCGGCAAAGGCTGTTGTGGAGGAAGCGGTAATCTCGCTTGGGAGGAAGGCTCCATTGATTAATGTGGGAGAAACACCCTGCACATCGATCGTCTTGACATTCAGGTTGATATTTCCGGCTGCGCCATTCCCTGCCGTGGAGGAGGTAATCTGTCCGCCATTAAAGACTTGCAAGCGATCGGCCGTCAGATGAATATTGCCGCCCTGCCCCGTTGTATTCTGTCCCAATGCTACTGTAATCCCGCTCACCCCCTGACTATAACTATCAATCCGGGGATTACTAACTTGTACATCCGTTGCGTGAATGGTGATATTTCCTGCTTTTCCTTGGCCTGCAAAAGCGGCGATCGAACTGCCGGAGATGGCACTGGATATGGTTCCCCCATCTGCTACAGAGAGTCGTCCTGCATTGATCTTAACATCACCGCCCTGACCATTGACTAAGGTTTGTACGGAACTAATTACCGCACTGGTAAAACCCATTGGTGTCGTTCCCTGAATATCCAAACTTTCCCGAGCGGTAATCGTAATATTTCCCGCTGTTCCCGTGGTAATGTTAGGCTTGCCTGTAAAAAAATTAATTGAACCCAATAAGTCAGTACTAATTCGCCCCCCATCCAGGAGCCGCACTCGATCGGCCTCTACCGTAATGGCACCACTGTCATTCTGATTTCCCCCTGTTACTAGCGTTGTAATCGCACCTGCGACATAAACCCCGGTGGAGGGATTGGGAAACGGGCTGTAACCCGCAACTTCTACATCCTGAGCCCGGACTGTAATGTTGCCTGTTTTGGCATTGTTGATGGGAGCGAAGGTGAAAAAGTCGCTACCATAGTTGAGGGATTGTACCCAAGCCCCATTGGCTAAACGCAGTTGCGGTGTGTCGATCGTAATATCCCCTGCTATTGCATTGCTCCCAGAAACACTAGTAAACAGTCCCGCAGGCATATAATTTTCGGGATGGGAAACCCCTAGCAAATCGACAAATTCCGTCGTCTGGACATGAATGCCTGCGCCTTGGCCATTGGCTCCTGTCATTGATGAAATGCCTGAGCCATCCTGTAAGGTCAATCCTCGACCTCGAATATTGATGCCACCCCCGATCGCTCCACTGGTATCGAGATTGGAAGACTGGCGTAGGGTAACGGTTCCCCAGGTCGGCGACGGGGAGGAACTGGACAACTGCCAATTTCCGGAAGTCGGAAGATTCACAGTCCCATTTTGCATTGCCCACAGTTCCACATGGTTATCAGGCACAATGATGTTGGCACTATTGATATCCACTTGCCCACCCACTAAGGCAAAGGTTTGCTGGGGTTTGAGTGTCAAAGTGGGGGGCCGGAAGAAGAAATTATTCGCAGGGATACCTTGCACTTGAATCGGGCCAGCATTTGCGCCCATCTGCAATCCAATGGGTGCGCTCATTGTCAAGAGCGGTGGGGGACTCGGATTAACTGCGCTGAACTCGGTGCCATCGGCAAATTGAATACTATTAGCAGTTGTCCCAATAAACGAGCCACCAAGATTTAATGACGTATTGGGGCCAAACAAAATTCCATTGGGATTCAGTAAATGTAACTACTCAGGCTTAAAAAAATAAAGAGTTTTACCAAGAATCGTGAAAAAGCAGGTAATTTAGCATCATATTAGGGATTAGAGATTGAATCAGTGAGAGAACCAGGGCTTCAACC
>NZ_JBLZFX010000102.1:0-21551 GCF_050753345.1 Alkalinema pantanalense CENA528
CCCTACCCTCCTACCCTTTTACTCTCCTACCCCTACCCAATTGGGAGTTTATTTATGCGCTGTTCGCTAAATTGAGACAACGATGAAAAATAATGTGATGATTCAGCTGGCTGTGTTGGTTCTGTCCTGCTTTGGAGTCCTTACCGTTCAACTTGCCCATGCAGTTCCCTTCGATTCTCGATCGTATAATGGTCGCTTCCAACACCTCCCTGGGCATCGGGGGAGTACAATTGAATTTCAACAGGTTTCGGGGAAGCTGTACGTCAACTTCGAAGGCGTGGAGTATTTTGGGGAGCATGGTCTAGGGCATTACTTTTATGCAGACTATGGTCAGTTGATGGACGCGGGGGCGTTCTCATTTGAAGTGCCTGTGAGAACTTTCTATTCAGCACCCGTGCGGAGTGGGGAATTTGTGACGGTGCGAGGGCAGTCGAGGGTTCCAGTTCGCTTCTCCGGCAAAATTGAAGGGGATCAATTGTTGGTGTCCTGCGAGTCGGAAGATGAGTCGGCCTGCTTTGATCAAGTGATGATCTTTCAGCGGATCAAGTAAAAAGGTTTATTAAAAAGTTCTATTGTAGTTTAACTTTGAGATCAGTTGATTGCAAAGAATAAAACCGATCGACCTATTTACGATCGGTTTTATAAGCTGTTTTTTAATTGGTTGGTTTAATCCTATTGAACATCTCCTGCATTGCTACGCAGGAGATGCATTCATCTGAGAAAACTACTGAATTTTGATACAGCCGTCTTTAATTTCGATCTTAGAATCGTCTTTAATTTCGATACTGCCACAAGCGGTTTCGATCGTTGCTGCACGACCACTGCCTTGAATGGTTGTTGCGCCGGTGGTTCTGGCTTCAAAGGTAACTTCTTTGTTGCTACCATCCATGCGAACTTTCATCACATGCTTTTGAGAATCTTGATTGGAATATTTAATATAAACAGTAGCAAAGGCGGGCATTGCTAAGGCTAAGGTTGGCATCAGTGAAAGTACTGCAAGAATGAAAGACTTTTTCATGGTGTTAGTAACCTCATTGAGTCAAAAAAAAGACAAAAATAAAGCAATTAATCAATCTAAACTGCATTGCCCTTTGAGTCCTATGATGGCAAAATATTATTCTTGACTATGATGGGAATAATACTAAAATTACAACAAAAATAATTTAGATTTTCTACTTAATTTCAGTGTACTTTCTGAAGTTTTAAATACGTTAAGGAAATTGCTAGAACTGAAACGAATTTGAATTCTGCCTACAACAATTTTTGCTGCGGATCCGAACGCTTAACCCTAAAATCTACCCTTGTTAAGGTGACCATATGTACTGGTCTGCCCGGTTGAAAATTTGAGGTTTTTCGATAGGATGAAAGCACTGTTCAGTGCTTTCAAAGAGCGGGAAGGAATGCAGTGATTAGTGCCATCTTTAGCGGCATTTTAATACCACTGTAGTTCTCAATTCACTGCTGTACCGATCGCCGCGTCCACAGGGCACTATCAATCTCTAACTCGTGGGGAAAGTTCTCCAACAGGAGGTCTTGTAACTCGATGATTTCCAGAAAGGTTTCGCCTTGCTGGCGCAGCCGAATCCCTTGCTGCCGCAAGTATTCCTGGATCTCGATTCTGAGCTAGACTCGTCTCCAGATTAGACCGTGGAGTAATGTTACACCACAGATAAATGATCCCTACACATTAGCAAACGCAGGGGCATATTTAACCGTTCCAGCACAGGTGACAAGCGCGTTGGGTTGGAGTTCCATCACCATAAACGCTTCCTCCGGCACGTCGTATTCACACCGTAACTGCTTCAAACTAGCCGCCGCAAAACCGAAGCGCCGATAAAACTGCGGATTTCCCAAAACCACGATCGCATCGTATCCCTGTTGACAACATTGGCCAACTCCCACCTGGATTAATTGGGAAGCAATGCCTCGGCGTTGAAACGTTGGGAGCACTGCGATCGGGGCCAGTCCTGCAACCTTGAGTGGAACGGCTGGCAACGGTTCGATCGTTACAGGACTGAACAAAAGATGCCCCACGATCGCTGCGGAATTCTGCGGGGCGGATTCTTCATCTTGATCGATCGTCGTTAAGGATTCGATCGCTACGAGGGAAATAAGCGGCAGACCACTCGCCCGCAACGCTTCGACCAAATCGGCTTCCTGCGATCGGCCAAATGCAAGTTCATTCACTTGGCGAATAGCTGAGTAGTCATTGGCCTGCTCTGCACGAATTTCCATGGCATTTACCCGGTAAACACCCTTCTCAGCTTACAAGCCCCCATTCAGATCCGCAGGATTGAGCCACCTGTTTGTTACAAACCTGCATTTTGCTGTTCCTCCCGATCGGCCTCACTAAAGGCCAGCGCTTCGCCATCTCCCTCGCGAAACCGTGCCATATTGCGGGACATAGCCTTAAATGCGGCTTGGGTTCCAGCGGGACTGGCTGCATAGGTGATAGCTTGATCTGCTTTCATACCCAGCTTACTAGCCGTGGTAATGGCATCTTGATTCGCACCCAGAAAAACAAATTCCCAGTTATATACATCGCTCTGATGCCGAATCATTTGGTTGATTTGCAGCGCGGAAAACTGCTGGCTGGCGTTTTCTTCACCGTCGGTTAGGATGACGAAAATCACATGACTGGGCCGATCGACCTCAGCCATTGCAGCCAAACGACTCCCCGTTTCATTAATCGTACGACCGATCGCGTCTAGCAGCGCAGTTGAGCTACGAGGAACAAAGGTTCGATCGTTGAGTTCAGGAGCTTGGTGCAGTGGAATCGCCCGATAGACCACTTCATACACATCATCAAACTGGGCCAGGGTAATCGTGGCTTCGCCGGGAACTTGTTTTTGTTGTTCCAGAAAAGCGTTGAAGCCACCGATCGTGTCTGCTTTGATGCTTTGCATGGAACCGGAGCGATCGAGAACGATGTTGATATCGGTGTAGTGGGATTTCATCGACTGGCCTATGGTGAGGACTATAGACACTGTTATAGACACCTCAACCCAAGTTATGCAAATATCTTGTACTACAAATCTTGTACTACTCTACCAGCATCCTACATACCAGCATCTCAGGAAATCCACGGTTAAGTAATGCTTTCAGTCTCCAGAGATCGACCCTTAATTCTCCGCCTTTACTGATCCGTAAGTTGAGCTTGTAGCGCTTGGATCTGTTCGATTGTCAAGCCAGTGACTTCAGCAATCGTCTCCAGAGGCAGCTTTTTACGGAGCATATTCAGCGCGATCGTCTGGGTCGCCTTCGCTATGCCTTTCTCCATGCCCTTTTCTTCCCAACTGGTCATCGTTTCCATAATCGCCTCCTTTTCCCGTACCTCTAGTTTATCAATTTCAGCCTGAAACCGTTTCTCTTCCTGTGCATTTAAGCGCAGATAGCTATCCACAAACTGGGAAATCAACTGACTCTTAGCGGGATTCAACTTCAGCGTCACCAACAGCCGCAAACATTCTGCCTTCACCTTCGGTCGATCGCGCTCCTCGATCGCCATCTTCGCCATCAAAGCTGCCGCTACTGGATTCGGGCGATTGAGAAAGTCCCGCCAGTTCAACTGATTTAACTGAATCGCCGCAAAGTTAAATTCCAATACCTTCAAGTTGGGAAATTCTACACTGTACTGATTCTGAGCCGCTTCCTTTGGCTGTTCGTAGGAAAAAAGCGCGATTGGATAAATCCGTTTTAAATGCTTTTGATGTAGTCGAGAGAAGTAGAAAAACAATCGCTGAGGGAATCGCATTTGATAGGTTGATTGCGGCTCGATGTGAATCAGAACCGTAGCAGCTTCTCCAGCGAGTTTAACCTCGGCTAACAGATCAACAATCTGCGTTTCTCCTTCGACTAAATCCACAAAATATTCTTGTTCACGAAAGGTAACGGAATCGGGTTCGATCGTCTCTGCTAAATCAGGTACAAACAATTCCAGAAATTCTAGGAAGAAAGTGCTAATTAATTCCTTAAATTTTTGGTCGTGGTTGATCTTTCTATCCGCCATACTGAACCGAAAATGCTGTAGATCAATTGTACCTGAGTGATCCAAGATATCCGATCGTTTCTACACAACCATCGCGCTACAAAACTTAACCACCCTGTACGGTTGACGGGGGAAGCGATCGCCGCTACATTGCTATAGTTAAGCAGCAATTGGAGATTCCAACCCTGCTGCTGATCAGCCCGAAAAACTAGCGCGATCGCCATGAGATTCCCGCCTCAAAACGATCGCTAAGCCCCCAAGCTGTAGACGCCAGCATGGTGACCTGGATTGCATTTTAGCACCCCAAGCCGCCCTGTTTCGCCATGTCAGAAATCGGGGCGGCTAGCTTTTTGGGTTTTCCTCGTCCACTTCGTTCAATTTTGAGGAAAACCAATGACTCGCTATACCAAGAAAATCAAGCTCCAACTCAGTGGTGACAACGATGCTGTTGATGCCGCAATTGGCATTTTGCACGTTCTCAATTTCATTAGTGCCCATGAGTGGAGTCAAACCGTTCGCAAACGGGGAGAACCCACCGTCGTGCGCGTAGCAGCGAGGGAGATCATGCTAGAAGACTAGATTCCCCTAAATCCCCCTTAATAAGGGGGACTTTGAACTATTTTGACTAAATTCTCCCCTTAATAAGGGGGGCTAAGGGGGATCAGATCTACGCGATCGACGAAATGCCCGATCGACCTAAAAAAGAACAGTACAATAAACACTAGTTGAATCGTTCAATATAACTGGTCAGCCTACTGTCTTTATCGACACTACAATGCCGTTGTTTAGGTAGCACGAGTCCATAGGCACTCCAATGATCCGTGTAAATCACTGCACATTGCCGATACACCGGGGGCATCGACTCCCATAACGCTTGAGCCGAGACCGCACTCCGGTCACCCACTTGGCCCCCGACAATCTCTCGCGGTTAACTATCGATCGCCAACCAAACCCACTGCCCATTCTCACCTCCAACTGACGACCACAGTCGCGACATTTATAATTTTGTTTGCCATGCCGGGTCAGACCATTACGACTAAACTCTTGTGACCCACACCTGGGACAGGTATGCATTGTCATCGTCAGTGCCTCCGGTTCACAATCTCTTGAGTTCCTCTTAATCTATCCTGCCCTTCAGGGCACTACCTGCGTATCTGCATAAACGTCGATCGTGGACTGTGTAAGGTTTCTATCCTTTGCCATATCGTTGAGTTTGGCTAATCGAAACTAACATAGGAGCTCTATCCAATGCAAATTACGGACAACTTTGTCAAAACCTATAATCATTCCCGCTATCAGTACACCACAACAGTGCGTCACAAAGGTACTGTCATTGCCTTTGCCATGGATGACAAACGGCGAATTTATTATAGTGTGCTGGATTTGAGCCAGGGGGCAGCCAGCCAGACTGGATTTGATGGGGAATGTTGGCTAGAACAGCCCCAGTTGCTGCCTTTCCCGCAGGAAATCACCCAAGTGGGCTTTGGATTTGTGGATGCCACAGTGATGCCTCAAGTCAAACAGGGCGATCGTAATCCTGTTGCATCTAACATTCCGCTTCGTGTTGGCGAAAGGGATGAATTTTTATCGTCTACAGCGCGGTTGTCCGCCGATGCACCCTTTCAAGTACTTTCCGATGGTAAAACCCTTTATGTTTTACGCCAAGCGATCGCGGCGGAACATCCCGATATGATTTATGTCAATGGTAAAACACCGATCGTTCATTCAACCTTATTGCTCGATCGCTTTATTCTAGTGGGTAATCGGCTCAGCCTCAAACAAGAAGTTCGCTACCAACGTAGTCGCCATAAAATCCGCCCCCACAGTGATAAAGATAGCTTGAATGCCGTGGATCTCGAAGGTAATCCCTTCATGGAACCCACCCAAGAGTTGGAATTTATTCAAAATCTTAGCCAAGGTCGCTTTACTGCGGTCGTCTTACCCACCGAAATTGCAACCATTAAACAATGGCAAATCTTTGCCTATAATCGCAAAACCCAAATGATTGATGCCTACAATCTGGAGCAATCTCCCGATGGCCTCTTCAATCTCCAGGGAAGTTCTCTGCTAGACATTCAAACAACTTCAGAATCTGCTCTGATGTTGAATGGTCAAGATCATTATATTGAAATTCCCCAATCCCAGTTACCCTGTGGAACCGCAAACTATACGATCGAAGCTTGGGTTCAAGGCCAAGGCACAATTGTTAGTTGGGGGAGCCAAGGCCGTTATTCCCTGCAATTAACGGCAACAGAATTGCTGGATACCTGGTCGGATGCCGTTGCCAAGCCGAAAGTCCTAGCCGCTCAAATTGCGCAAAATTCTGCATGGCACCACGTCGCCGCGACCTTTGATGGCAGCTACCGCAGACTCTATGTGGACGGCATTGAAGTCAGTCAGGATCAACCAGGGAATTTTCCAGTCCAAAACAGCGCAATGGCTCAAATTGGCGCGATCGCAGGCCGGGATTTATTCACGGGAACGATCGATGAAGTGCGCGTCTGGAATCGGGCGAGATCGGCCTTTGAAATTGCTGAAAGCCTCAAGCAGCGGCTCATGGGGAATGAACCGGGACTTATTGCCTATTGGCAGTTTGATGAAGCAGCAGGCCGGACCCTTTTCGATCATACGGATTCCGCTCAACACGGTACGATTCGCGGCAATGCCACTTGGGTGAAGTCAAGCGCCCCCCTGCAAACCAACACCAGTATCCGCCGGGATAGTTTCCAATTGGAGGGACGATCGATCGCATCGGGCTTTTCTGCAATCTTGTATTATCAACAGGAAAACGCGATCGGGGGCTATCAACAAACCCGTAAACCCTTTAAACAAAATGCACGGGTCATGTTAGCGGTCAACACCCAGCAAGGCACGCAACCCCCCGAAGTTTCCATTCTGGATTTTGCAGTGTCTCGGGCAGGGCAATTGGCGCAGATCCCCACCAGCGTTCAGTTACCCTTGCTCTCTATCCAATCTGATCAGGCTTCCCTGAAAACCTCGATCGATGCTCGCCGCGCTACAATCGCTCAACTTCAGCAAGACCTCCAGCAATTAGAGACAACCCTTAAATCCCTCGCACTGCCGACAGCAACATTCTACGGTGGATTTAATTTTCAGGGGGATTCCTTCACCTTAAGCGCAGGGAATCAATCGAATTTCAGAAATTTGCGATTCATTAATTCCATTCGGATTAATCCCGGCGCGATCGTGACTTTGACCGGCGGCCAACCGATCGTGTTTAACGAACGGCTCTCGGGCAATGTCAATTCTGATTTAAGCGGTATGTTTAATGGCGTCAAAGTCGATGAATCTAGTGAAAATCGCAATCGACGAGCCAGCTTACAACAGAAAATTGAACAAGTTCAGCAACAAATCCAAAATCAGGAAGCGCTGCTTGCAGGAGAACTGAGCAAATTGCAGGGGGAACAATCCGTCCCCATGAAACTGCTAACGATCGACCAATCGGGATTGACGATCGCCGGAGGCATTCTACAAAATATCATTGCTCAAGATACGCCGCTATTATTCGATAGCGCCACTGGTCAACTGGCTTTATATTTCCGAGGAGCCGAGGATCAATTCCGGGCTGCCTACTATGACACTTTTACAGCTCGGGCAAAATTTCCCCTTGATGCTGGCAGTGGGACAGTTATTGCAGTCGCAAGATCTACAGAAGCAGAATTGGATCGGTTAACAGTCACCATTACGGGTGAGAATGCCCAAACCTGTACTGTGACGGTGGGGGGCGCAGAGTCGTTACAGGAAGTGTGGCGTAATGTGCCCCGGATGCCCAAACAGTTTGCGGCAGTGTTGAATGGTACCGTTGCAGACCCCTTAAACATTGCAACCTTAGCCCAAGCGATCGTACCAGGAACGGTAACAGCCCTCGCCATTGCGGATAAACTCACCCGTAGCTTAACCGCAGGCGATTTGCTTCAAGTGGGAGAAATGGTATTTACAGTCGCGCAAAACAGCGATCGCAATTGTGAGGTTGTACCCGTCCTACCCGCGATCGTCAAGACAGCGCTATCGGCTACAACTCCTATTAACCTAATTGAATACGATTACAACAATGCTAGCAGCAATCACATCCTGACAGATCTGAGTCAGGGTTCGTTGCTCCTGCGTATTGTAGAGGTAATCGGGGGAGAGGCCAACGGAGCGGATTTGCTAGCCAATGGCACCTTCCAACCCCAATCGGCCACGCCCGTCTGCCGGTGGGTCGGTGCAGCACCGGGCAATACCCTCGCCTTCACCGGAACGGAGTATGGCAAACTCAGTGATCCAAATTTGCTGCCCCAACTAGCAGCAGAACAGAAGCTCTCGATCGAAGCTTGGATTAAACCCACACCCACTGTGCAGCGGGGCCGCATTCTGCAATACCGAGCCTCAGACACAGCCCAATATGCCCTCGGCATTGAACCGATTCCGTCGGCGCTGCGGTTTGCGGCAACCGATTTGATTGAATTGGGGTCAGCGGATGAATTGGGATTACGCGATCGGGATTTCTTGGTGGAAGTCTGGGTTAATCTACCTTCGACGGTGGGGGATCGAAGTCTCCTAGGCACCGATATTCTTAAAGCCAATGAAGGATTACATTTGATAATTCGCAACGGGAAACCCTATTTCGGCTTCTTTGGCAACGATACCGCAGGTCAAACGGTCATTAATCCCAATACTTGGTATCACTTGGCCTTTCGATACACGAAAGCCACAGGAGAACAGGCGATTTTCGTCAATGGGGAATTGGATACGGCAACGCAGAAACATGCCGCTTTTCAAGGCAAAGGGATGGTTAAATTAACCCGTTCCAGTGGCGACTTCCTCGGTGGTAATGGCTTTCCCCTAGAAGGTGCGATCGATGACGTCCGCATCTGGTCACAGCCCCGATCGAATGCCCAAATCAAAGCGGATTATAACCGTCGGTTAGAGGGCAATGAAGCCGGATTGGTACGGTATTGGCATTTCGAGAATGGGCTTGCTAAGGATTACTCGATCAATCGCCGCGATCGGCCCATTATCGGTGCCCCTAAGCTGGAAGTTTCGCCATTAGCGCCCTATACGCTGTTTGCCAACGTGGGCAGCCAAACATTGCGGGCAAAAACGTTCCTGCCTACGGGAAATTGGAATCACATTGCTGCCACCTTCTGCCAAGCCTATGCAGTACAACTGGATGGGAAAACGGGCTATCTAGACTGTGGGAATCAGCAAACGTTGGATTTGAATCGAGACTTGACGATCGAAGTGTTCCTCAAACCCGAAGGCACTGGATTTCAACCGATTCTCACCAAAGGCGCGCTCAACACCGGCACCGATCAAAAGGTTCCCTACATGCTCTATCTGCTTGATGGCAAGGTGGGCTTTGCCTTTGAAACGGCGGATGGCACAATCAAAACGTTTACCACAGCGGCACCGTTGCCCCAGGGCAAATTTACCAAGATTGGGATCACTCGTAAATATGACTCCACCACCCAAATGGATGCAAACGGTCAACCAATCTCCAAACAATGGTACGACATCCAGGTCTATATCAATTCTGTTCGCACGGATACCTATCAATTCCCAGATGCAAGACTGAAGGAATCCTTTAAGGATGTGGGGACTAACAATCGCGAGTTAATTATTGGTCGGGCTGTATCTTTTGATGGCACACTTGCATTTTTCAATGGCACTATCAGTGAAGTTCGGCTGTGGAATGTGCCTCGATCGGATCTAGGTAATTCCATCACCGGAACCGAAAAAGGGATGGTAGCTTGGTGGACGTTTGCGGAGGCGGAAGGCACGATCGTTCAAGATGCAAAAGGCAATCATCCGGCAAGACTGAAAGGGGGCTGTACTTGGACAAAAACGCCTGATCCGAATGGATCAACCTTGCTATTGTATCGGGAAGGAATGCCGATCGCGACGGAATTGATTAGCAATACGACTGTGATTACCAATCAATTCACGATCGGGGCTGCATTAAATGGAACAGTGGTACAGGAATCGTTTAAGGGAATTCTGAAAGATCTACGAATCTGGAAGACTATGCGTACGTTAGAGCAGTTGCAAGATAATATGTTTACGCCATTGCTCAACGAACGGGAAGACTTAATCGCCTACTATTCCTGTGATGCAGAAAGCGAGACTCAAGTCCTGGATCAATCCTTCCATCGCAACCACCTAACGTTTATCAAAGTCGATCAGCCCATCACACCGCCATTCCGCATTTCCAAAGCTCCGATTAGTTTGGATATTCCCCAAATCCAAAGCGCCCTCAGTAGTGAAAGAACGGTTTATCATGATATCTTGCACAGTCAACCCAGTGTGCAGGAATACGGGGAAATGCAGCGGGATAGTGCAGGGAATCTCTTTGGGGTACTCAAACGTTGCTATAGCGTGATTAAAAACCAGCAATGGCAAATTATCACAGGCTTTAAGGTCGGAAATTTAGTGACTGAATGGGTGGGGCAAGTGCAATCCGATCCACAATTAATTGGATTTATTGAGGGTGCGCCGCCGGTACCCAGTGAAAACTTGACCCTGCGGGAGGACTACAGTGCCGCAAGTTCAGTGGAGTTAACCGAAGCCCAAAGCACAACCTATACCTACACCTCCTCGCGGGATACGGGATTTGACATGGCGATCGAAGGTGCGGTGACCTTTGGGGTGAAGTCGGAAACCACTGCGGGGATCGGGGTTGAGACTTCCATGGAAGATACGGATGTGCAAATTGGGGTCAAAACGAGTTTTGAGAATTCGCTGGGCTGGTTAGAGGATGCCAGTTCGGGCACGGGCAAAACCACAACGAAGGCGAGCAAAATGACCCTGCAAGGCCATACGATCGACGGACGCTTTTCGCCCAATAATGTCGGGTTTGCCTTGGTACAGTCGGAAACGGCGGATGTTTTTGCCCTACGGTTACAGCATAACAATGCGCTCGTGTCCTATCAAATGCGTCCGAACCCAGATATCCCTCGGGATTGGAACATTATTACGTTTCCCATCAATGCTGCCTACACAAAACAGGGAACGCTGGATGGAAAGGTGGGACTACAAGCAGATTTAGATTATCCCAATGCATTGAACTACAGCTCTGATAGCAGTTACTTCAAACCGATCGAAGCCTATCAGATCAAAAATCAAATTCAGCGGGAACAGGAACAACTCAAAACGGAATTCGATCAGTTTGATGCTGGGGGATTAGGGCGTCGGCAATCGGTGACACATTTTTCCTCAGACGATTTGGCCCAGGGTCGATCGCTGGATAAACTGCCCCAACAGCACAAACGCAATCTGGTCAATACCTATGTCTGGACTGCGGATGGTGGCTTCTTTGCAGAATCGGAGGAAACCCTAGACATTCAACAGGAAACCATGGGCGGCTCCTACGCCTTTAAAGGCATGGCAGGGTTGGCCTTTTCCGCAGAAGTTGCGGTGAGTAAAGTGGCAATGGGAGTTGAATTGCAAGCCTTATTTGGGGGGCATTTAAATCTGACCGTGGCAAAGAGTGCAGAGTCGCAGACCGCCTTTGGGGTCAACATTGAACTGGATGTGGAACGCGATATTATGCAACGGGATGAGGCGGGCCATCTGGTGGTCGATCGCAGCAATCCACGGCAACCCGTGCCCCAGAAACAGCCGGGTAAGGTAGATGCCTATCGGTTTATGACGTTTTATCTGGAACCGAAAACCAATCACTTTGATGAATTTTTCCATCGCGTAATTGATCCAATTTGGTTGAGTCAAAGTAACGATCCCAATGCGATCGCGCTGCGACAGGCCAATCAAGTGGCGGCTAAACCTGCTTGCTGGCGCGTGATGCACCGAGTGACCTACGTCAGCCGTGTGCTGGAAACCGTCCCCAGCCAGCCCCAACCCTCTTTGGAAAAAACATTAGCCACGATCGAGGTGAGTAGTAATTATGAGTTGATTCGTCGATTAGATCCCCTAGTCCGGGGTCAGAAAGACAGTGTAGGACTGCTTACAACGGCGGTTCACGAGGCTCTGATCCGCTATTTACCTGAGCTCCTACCCTATGAATCGGAGGTTGTTCAGTACATGATGAATTACTACGGAACATTCTCGGCATAACTAGTTTCTGAATCGTAAGTTGTGCTTGATTTGAATAACACTCTGGGCGTTACGAAGAAATGGGTGACGCCCAGTTTCTTGCAGCTACTGAATGGGAAGCAAAGTTGGCGACCGACGCGCTACGAAGTGAAAACTCTGGGCTGTGAGCTTCTATTGGATTTTACGGCGGTGAAATGGTTGGATGATCAAATGCAGTGGAGTCAAGAGGTCAACAAAATGGCATGACTGAACTGGGCTATGAAACAGTTGGTGCAAGTCTTGCAGATCTGTCCCCAATCTGACGAAATCATAGTGTTATTCAGCAATGCCAACAAAATTAGGGATTTGCAAAGAAATAATATCCCCTCTTCATTCCCCTACCCTCCTACCCTTTTACTCTCCTACCCCTACCCAATTGGGATTTTATTTATGCGCTGTTCCCTTACCTCTGTAAAACCTATCAGCGACAGTTCATCGAAACCGATGACCCACCTTCTTGCTACAGCGATGAGTTGAAGCGCGCATGCCTGAACATGTATGTCAACGGATTAGCCTTTTCAGAAGGCTTATCACAGGTCTCATAGACGATACCCGCCTGCACTTTGCGCCACTCAGGCGTGATCTCCTCTGTACTGGCCAAAATTTCCTGCGTCAAATCTAACCACAGCCCCTGCTGCGTCAAGAAACTGACCTGCTCTTGTACCATTGCTAATCCCCGTTTCCCCGATCGCCAAGCCGATTCCCGCACTTGCTGTTGCTGAAAACTTAACTGTGATTTCGCTTCTGGTGAAACAGTTTGGAAATTCGCATAAATTTCCGATGGGATGGTCGATCGCCGAGACATGATCAAACGATACTTTTGTCCTGCTTCTAGATCTGGGCCGGAATACACCATGCGCGTTAGGCCATCCGCATCCGGCGAGAGGCTGACTGGTTGCTCCCAAACCACTTGCCCTGCTTTCTCTAATTTCACAAAGTCTACAGTTCCACGCCATACCCAAGTTGGTCGCGATCGGAGCATCAATAATGGCTGTTCTGTGCCCCATTGGCCGGGAATTACGGAACAAAGCGAACTTTTCATTACTGGCCGACTTCCTCCAGGCACTGTAGGGACGGGAGGTTTGGTTCCAAATAAACTGTTGTAAATTCGGCTCCATAGCCCTTCCTGCTGGGCATAAGCGATCGTGGGAACATTGACTAAACTTCCGACGAACATGCTTACGCCAATTAATAGCACCAACCGAACCTTAAAACCGTTTTGCATAGCCTGTTTCCTTTAGCATAGCCAGTAAAATATACATAGAAAATGTCGAAATAGGTAGTAATAATGGTATCAAAATTTGAAACGAAATGTAGATTTGTAGACTGATAAAAATAACAAGGTTTAAACTAACCATTAAAATAATCCAAGTATAAGGTTTTTTCAATAAGTTTAAACAGTATATAACAAAGGCTTTTGTACTCAACGCTGCAAGCAAAACCAACCAGAAATCCGGAATCGGGCGAATCAATAATTGATTCTGCCATTGATAGGCTAAATAGGCATGAATATTTCCTCCTGGCATTTGATCCATATTGGGTTCCCAATAACGAAAAGCCTGCGGCGTTCCATAGCGATCGGCGTTCTTATGTTCTACTCCCGCCTCGTCATACAGGCCGGGTGCAATTAATAATACCTGCTGCTGCAAGTCTTGTAAGTCTGGTGCTGTTGTTGAACGTTCTAGAAATTGATGGGCAGGTAATGTTTGGTAAACTCTTTGCGGATCGATCGAATAATCAATCAGTGGATGGAGCCACATTTGTCCAAAACCGTAGGATAGCCGCGTGATTGGACTGGGCGTGAGTGAATCTGGTGACCTCTGCGATCGCTGACAAGCCGAGGCGGGTGGGTGGGCGGCGATTCTTGGCCCTAAACAGGCTAATTGGTAGGCTAAGGGCAATACAGACTGGGATGAATTCTGCAACGGGGCATAAATCGACGATCGATTCATACCTTCAGTAGCCAGCAATACCCCCATGGAGCCATAGTGAACGCCTGAACTCGGAAACAGATCGGTTAAAGGTTGTTGGCAGGTTTCACCCCGACAATCCACTCCCACAACCAATGGCAATCCTTGGGCCACTAGCTTTTGGGTTGTTTGACTAAAGGACTGATCAACTTCTTTCTGTGCCCGATCGAGTAAATAATCCAGGCCCACGATCGGTGCTCGCACCTCGGCTGCTTTATTCAAGAGCTGGCCAATATAGGCTTTATTAATCGGCCAGACGGGTTCAATGCGATTGTTCTTAATCGAATCAGAATCTATCTGTACTAACAAAACCAAAGGCTTTGTCGTAGGCATTTGCCCAGTCGCATCCCGATAAATCGCCTGTACCCACTGCCGTCGATCGATGAGCGCCTGTTGCACATTCAGCGAGCTACTCAGCACGACCAGCCCCATCAATCCCACCGCTTCCCAAACGGTCGGTTTCCATTGGCGTAACTTGGCACGGACTCCCACTGGACGAGCGCAAAAGAGCGGGGCATCGGGATGGCAGTAGAGCGATGGCACCAGATGGGTGGAGGGAAACTTTAAGCGTCCCTGGAGAGACTGACAGGCCGATCGTAGCGATGTATGAATATTCTGTTGATTGGCCAATGCTTGAACCAACTGGAGAAAAAATTCTTGGGCAACTTGATTGTGAATGGGCTCACGCATGACCACCACCTGACTTAACCCCAAGTCCACCAAGGCTTCAGCAATATTTAAACCACTACAGGAATTGAAAATCGCCACTTTTAAACCCCGTTGTTGGGCTTGCTTTAAAAATGGCCGCAGTTCACTCATCAGCAACGACTGACCCGGCGCAATAAAAATTTCACCCTGACTCAATTCCGTTTCATTGCTGTGGCCTGCGAAAAAGAGGATATCCCAACCACCCTCGTCGATTAATGCCTGGGTAATTTGGTCTTTGAGATCCTCTCCAGCAATACCTTCGCGCCAACCAATGAATTGGACATCCGCTACTTTGGTGGTTTTGAGCGCTTGCAAAGCCTCGTATTCATGTTGGAAATCTAAGCCAGTATCGTCTCCCATAATCGCCAAAATCCTCAGCCGTCCCTGCCGTTGTAGGGTTTTGGCAGAATAGCGAATGTTAATCGGCGATCGGATGATTTGAATCGATTGAGCGGCTCCAAATTGCTGACCCACATCCCACGCTTCCCAGGGCAACCGCTCCAAGTCGATATTGTCACAGCTTAGAAATAAGGCAATGGGTTCTCCACCATTGGCTTTAGCAAGTTCAGCCAATTGGGTTCGCAGCGGTAAAAGTTCTGCATCACTTAACCAAGTGTCAAATTCATTCAGCAATAACACTTCTGCCTGAGCTAACTTGACCCGTAGATCTTCCGGCGGCACATCCCCCGTCCCACTGTGGCCCGGTCGCCCCCGTAAATTGCGGTAAAACTGGCCGTAGAGGCGACGCCAGTTGTGGTAAAGATTGGTCAAACTAGCGGGATAGTGAATAGAACGCTGGAGGGAGCGCCCTTCACCCGCATCCAAAAAAAAGATACAAGTTTGATCGGCTTGGCTAATGCGAAGGAAAACTCGTTTAGTAGACATTGGAAATCAAGATTGAACAATAAACGAATCACTCAATTATCTGGTTGTAGCAGTAGGTTACTAGGCAAAGGCAAAGGGAGGTAGGGTTAGGGTTTGGTTTTGATACTGCAAGGTAACTATAAATTGTTCATCTAGTTCACCCATCACAGAGCCATAGAGAAAGTCAGACTGGGTGGTTTCCGTTTGCCGATCGATCAGTATTGCATTGGCATCCGCAATTTGTAGCCCCAAGCCACGGGGTAAGTCTGTGCGATCCTGTTGGCGCAGGATAATGAGTAATGACCATTCGGCGATATTGGAATCCGTGGGTGTAGTTGCAGGCGCAATCACAGCGTACAGGCGCAGTGCCAAGTCACCGAATTGCAAATCCTGATAAGCCGTTGCTTTTTCCAGGGGGATTGAGATTCCCTTGCGCATCAAACTCATCAGAATGGCGGACAAATCACCCATGGGAGAATCTGCTTCCACGTCTCGTAAACGGCTGCGCGTCGCGTCAGCCAATGCAATCGTAGGCAATGGATACCATGGAGAGAATGGATTTACGATCGTGTGTTCTAAGTGACTCGCCACGTGATCGACAATTTGATTCACCTGATTGACTTGCTGATTGAACCACTGTCCTGTTCTCACGATCGGCTGTATGAGAAGTTGACAGAATCGCTGGGCAATCGGTGGGCTGGGGGCTGCCTGGGGTAAGGGAATTGCGACGGGATCTAGGCAAGTTAAATAGAGTAAGAGTTCGTCTAAGTTTGGGTTGGCTTGCTCGATCGCGAGACGGCAATCACTGGCGTCTGCCGGAAGTTCCGGGAGTTGGTCATGGCGCAGGAACCCCAGAATTTCCGCTTGGCCGGATTCCTCATGGATAACGATCGGGAGATAGAAGTGGGATGCAAACTGAGGGTTTTGAATAGTTGTAACGGGAATACACCAATCATCAGCACTCCCATCATTCACAATCAGGCAAAGATTAAACGTTGCAACCTTAATTCGACAAACTGCAATATGACCTTTGATCGTTGGTTGGGGGATGTTGGAGCGAATACTAGGCTGGGAAGAATCAGCAGTATCTGGTAACAGGATTGTTGCCTGGGAGAGATCGAGTAATGCAGGCGTAGTCCGTTGCTGGAACCAATGCTGAAAGGCTTGAATTGCCAGGGCATGGAGATAAATTGCCCAACTAGACTGAGCGGAATCGAAAGTTTGTCCCCAGCGTTGGCTAATCTCTTGGGCTTGCAAAAAGTCTGCATCTTCTAGGGAAACAATCTCACCTTGCAACGGTTCATAGTCTAATAGAAGATCGGTTGAGCGTAGATAACTGTCCATGATAGTGATGGTGGGTGAGGAGTAGATAGGTGAGTCAGAAGTCATAGTGAGGTTGGCTAGTAATTGCGTGATCAGCAGGGGATGTACTGTGTTTTGGTGTACATTTCTGTCTCAATCTGACGGCCACAACCCTATGAATATCAAGCTTTCCGGGAAATTACGGAACTGTCATGATGCGATGGAGGTAGGTGCAGAGTTTCTGCGTAAAGAGACTGGGGGTGATGGTGTAGCCCTTGGCGGTGCTGACTTCTTTTTGAGCAGCGGTAATCAGGTCATCCACTTGGGCTTCTAAGGCGGCATCAATGCTCTTGGCTACCTGGACTAGGCGATCGGGATCGATGAAGAAAGGGCCTTTTTCTTGCATAAAGGTTTTGAGCTGATGCAGGATGAGGTTGCGGACATCGGCGCGGAAGGCTTTGAGCTTGAGGAGTCGGGTGACTTCGTCTTGGCGTTTGAGTCCGATCGTGGGGGCTATTTCACCCATGGAGCAGCGTTGGCAATGAATTTGTTCGAGGGCTTGCAGAAATTGCTGGGCGGTTTTCGGTTTTTTCTGGAGGCGATCGTGGATAACTTGCTGGAGGGACTGTTCTAGGGCTTGGGAAAATTCTTGGCGAAAGGCTTGGAGAAAGTTGGCGATCGAGTCGTCATCCTCTTCTACAGACTGGGTTTGGGAGATTTGATATTCTAATTGTTCAGCGGTGTCAGTTGTATCGAATGACTGATGGAAGTTTCGTTGTCTGACTTGTCCCCCTCGCCGATGGATACGATACTGACGCAGTTGGTCGGCTATTTTTTTAAGTCGATCGAGTATTTTTTCGGGGGTGAAGGTTTGATGGATACTTTTTTCAATTAATTCTGCGATGCGTTGTAATTGCAAGTCGGTCGGATCTTCGCAGCGTCTACGACCTTTTTGGTGTTGTCGATCGTATAGATAAACGGCATGATAGCTATTGAGTAAAATAACAGCAAACTCAATTTCTGGAACGGAGAGTTGATAAAACTCCCGCAGAATCCGTTCTAGGCTGTCGGGGGAGGTGTCGTTGAGGATGGCCCAAGGGGTGATGAGGTGGAGTCCTTGGTTCAGTAGGAATTGCTGGAGGGCGGGATGTTGGCGGACGAGGCGAACGATCCAATTATGTAGACTGCCGGATTCGGTTCGGAATCGCTCTAAAATGGCGATCGCGAGGGGTTTGTAGGGGCTGTTTTCGGGGGGGTAGGGGGCACGCCCATCATCATCGAGGACGAGGGGCAGGAGGTCGGAGAGTTGAAATTGGTAGTTTTCGCCAAACTGTCGGACAAGGCTGAGGCAAGCTTGGACGATTTCCTGGGAGACGTAGCAGCGTAGACACCATTGGGCTTGGGGATCGGGATGGGTTAGCAGTTGGGCGAGGATTGTGGCATTGTCGATCGATTCAGGAAATTGCTGGATGAAGAAGGCTTGGGCTGCGGGGAGTACTTTGGGCTGGTAGGTGCCATCGGATTTGAGCCGGAGGAGAGTCCAGTATTGGCTGAGGGTGTCCATGGTTTGTACTACGGCGATCGGGGGAGATTGGGCAGTAAAAGCAATCGGAACGGAATTGGTAACTTGAATTAGTGTATCAAGGTTGTTGAAATTAGAAAGTTAGAGGCCGTTGCCGAGTAGGATAAACGGTGCCCAGTAGTAGGGATGGGAGGAATCCACAACTTTGCTGGGTTCGATGAGGGGACGAGCACCCGCCCGTTGGCGCATGGCTTGGGGGGTGAGCTTTTGGTCGATCAGGGATTTTTGCGCGTACTGGAGGGCTTGGGCTTTGGTCATACCTTGTTTGAGGTTTTGATAGAACGCAGTCATGAGGACTTGGGTGCCGCCGTCATCCACTTGCCAGAGGGAGGCGATCGTGGCTCTTGCGCCTGCCCGTTGGAACTGGTAGCCCAGGCCGAGGATTTCTTGGCCGTTGCCGAGGGTGTCGCCGACTCCGGTTTCGCAGGCGCTAAGGACAACGAGATCGACGTTGCCCATGGTGAGGTTGGCGATTTCGGGAAGGGGGATGATTTCGCCGCTACCGAGGGCGATGAAGGAGTGGCTGCTTTCGCCCGTGACAAACTTACCGTGGGTGGCGAGGTGGACGATGTTGTGGCTGTTGAGTTGGGGGAGAAGTGAACGGCGATCGAAGGCATTGCCAATCAGTGGAACTGTTGGTAAGAGAGTTTTCAGGGAATCGACTTCTTGAATGGTGAAGGGAATGCCCGAAAAGTCGAAGGATTGATTGCCGACTTTAATGGTATGAAATTCGTCTCCGTAGGCTCCGGCAAGGACTTTGGGTTGGGTGACGGGGTTGGTATTAATTTCTTGGAGCGATCGGGCGATGATGTTGTTGGTGCGGTAGCGTTGGGCGAGCCATTGTTGGCCATCGTGGAGGGTGGCGAGGGGAATGTAGCGGAGGGGGCCGTCGGGGGCGTAGATCAGGGTTTTGGGGTTGGCGGCTTTGAGGTCGGCTTCGAGGGGTTTGATGAGCCAGTTGTAGAGTTGTTGGGCGAGTTTTTGGGTGCCTTGGGGGTCGCTGGGGGATTGGAGGGCGCGGCGGAAGTCGGTGATGGTTTGGTTGAGTTGTTTGCGGGAGAGGTTGCGGACGGTGCGGCGCAGGGGTGGGCTGTTGGGTGTGGTGATGATTAGTTCGAGGCGGTCTTCTAGAATCAGGGGATAGATGAGGACAGCATCGACTTTTTTGAGGTTGTCGCGGAGACTGTTGAGGTCTTCGAGGTTGAGGTTTTGCTGAGCGGCGGTGCGGGTGAGTTGGCCCAGGAGGGTTTGGATGGGTGGACTGTCGATGAATTGGTTGAATTGGCGATTGATATCGGATTCGAGTTTGACAAGTTGAGCCAGTTCTTGGGTTTGGCTAGGGGAAAGGGCGTTTTGAGTGTTGAGTTGTCGGAGTTTTGCAAGGCTATTAGCAATTTCAGTAGCGTTTTTTTGGAGTTGTTCGTAGCGTTTTAGGATTTCTAATTCGGGTTTGAGGATGATGAGTTGGTCAGCGTCACTACTGCGAGTGTTGCGCAGGTAGTCTTCAATTTCCTGAACTTTGAGGAGATCAAGTACCTGTTGCGCTTCCAAAATACGATCGTGTTCCAATAACAAGTCTGCTAATCGATGATAGGTCTTAGCAATGGAATCAGCGTAGGTTTTCTGGGTTGCTTTGGGTAGTTTGCGAATATTTTGGCGGAGGGTTTCGTAAACATTGACCGATTGCTTGTAAAAGACGATCGCGGCCTGGGGATTATCTTTAGCCCACAGTTTACCCAGATTATTCAGCATAATTGCTTCGCCAGAGCGATCAGCCACCGCACGCATGATTGGCAAGGCTTGATTCAAATAGTCCAGCGCTTTCTGTTTCTCGCCTACAATAAGGTAGACCCGACCAATATTATTGAGGGTAGCCGCTTCTCCGGCACGATCGCCCACTGTTCGTCTCAGTAGTAAGGCTTGGTTGTAATAGTCTAGAGCTTTCTGCTTGTCACCTAAGTCATCGTAGATCCCACCAATATTGTTGATTATGGTAGCTTCACTACCACGCTCGCCCACTGCCCGTTTAAGCCGCAAGGCTTGATTGTAATAGTCGAGGGCTTTCTGTTTCTCGCCTAGATCCTCATAGGCTGCACCCATGTTGTTGAGGGTGTCCGCTTCTCCGCTGCGATCACCCACCAAACGTGACAGCGGCAAAGCTTGATTGTAATAGTCCAGTGCTTTCTGTTTCTCGCCTAAGTCAGAGTAGACACTCCCAATATTGTGAAGCGTGGTGGCTTCACCAGAGCGATCGCCCACTGCCCGTCTCAGTGGCAAAGCTTGATTGTAATAGTCCAGTGCTTTCTGTTTCTCGTCTAAGTCAGCATAGACCTTCCCAATATTGTTGAGGGTAGCCGCTTCACCGAAGCGATCGCCCACTGCCCGTCTCAGTGGCAAAGCCTGATTGTAATACTCCAGTGCTTTCTGTTTCTCGCCTAAGTCAGAGTAGACAATACCAATATTGTTGAGGGTAGCGGCTTCACCGGAGCGATCGCCCACTGCCCGTCTCAGTGGCAAAGCTTGATTGTAATACTCCAGCGCTTTCTGTTTCTCACCTAAGTCAGAGTAGACTACGCCAATATTGCTGAGGGTGTTAGCTTCACCACTTTGATCATTCACCGCACGAAACATTGATAAAGCTTGATTGTAATAGTCCAGCGCTTTCTGTTTCTCGCCTAGGTCAGAGTAGATCCCACCCATATTGTTGAGGGTAGTGGCTTCGACACTGCGGTTACCCGTTGCCCGTAATAGCGGCAAGGCTTGATTATAATAGTCCAGCGCTTTCCGTTTCTCCCCTAAGTCAGAGTAGACTGTGCCAATATTGTTAAGGGTGATGGCTTCACTATTTTGATCACCGATTGTACGCAACAGGATTAAGGCTTGATTGTAATAGTCCAGGGCTTTTTGCGTCTTGCCGAAATCATGACTGATGCGGCCCAATACTAACAATGAGAATGCTTGTTTATCCTGTGCATTCGCTACCCGACTCAACTCCAACGCCTTTTCAAACTGCCCGATCGCCTTTTGCAAAGATTCCGCACTGCCT